>NZ_QPJY01000003.1:90711-344326 GCF_003337735.1 Thioalbus denitrificans
GGACGTGCTGGTGCTGCGCAGCATGAGCGGCACGGAGCGGCTCGGACGGCTGTTCGAGTACGAGCTGGAGCTGCTCAGCGAGGACCACGACATCGCCCTGGGGGACATCCTCGGCCAGAACGTCTCCATCCGCCTGGCCGGCCTCCACGAGGAGGGAACCCGCTGGTTCAACGGCTTCGTCACCCGCTTCACCTACCTCGGCAGCCACGGCCGCCACGCCCTCTACCGGGCCAGCCTGCGCCCCTGGCTGTGGTTCCTCACCCGCACCGCCGACTGCCGCATCTTCCAGGAGATGAACGTCCCGGACATCGTCAAGCAGGTGTTCCGGGACCGCGGCTTCACCGACTTCGACGAGCGCCTCAGCGGCAGCTACCCCACCTGGGAGTACTGCGTGCAGTACCGGGAGACGGACTTCAACTTCATCTGCCGGCTGCTGGAGCAGGAGGGCATCTACTTCCACTTCCGCCACGAGGAGGGCCGCCACACCCTGGTGCTGGCCGACGCCTACAGCGCCCACGAGCCGGCCGCCGGCTACGGCGAGGTGCCCTACTACCCCCCCGACCCCTCGGCCCGGCGCGAGCGCGACAACGTCAGCCGCTGGAGCCTCTCCGGGCAGGTCCAGCCCGGCGCCTACGCGCTCAACGACTTCGATTTCGAGGTGCCCACCAAGAACCTGCGCGCGGCGCGCTCCAACCCCGGCGACGGCGCCCATGCCGACTACGAGATCTACGACTACCCGGGCGAGTACACCGAGAGCGGCGACGGCGACCACTACGTGCGCACCCGCATCGAGGAGCTCCACGCCCAGCACCAGTGGCGGCGCGGCGAGGGCGACGCCATGGGGCTGGCCTGCGGCGCCCTGTTCACCCTCACCAATTTTCCCCGCGAGGACCAGAACATCGAGTACCTCCTCGTCGGCACCGCCCTGACGCTGCAGAGCGACGCCTTCGAGTCCGCGCAAGCGGGCGGCGGCGCGGGGGTGACCGGCGCCAGCATCGCCTTCACCGCCACCGACGCCCAGATCCCCTTCCGCCCCCCGCGCCTGACCCCCAAGCCGGTGGTGCAGGGCCCGCAGACGGCGGTGGTGGTGGGCCAGTCGGGCGAGGAGATCTGGACCGACGAGTACGGCCGGGTGAAGGTGCAGTTCCACTGGGACCGCCAGGGGCAGAGCGACGAGAACAGCTCCTGCTGGGTGCGGGTGGCTCAGGTGTGGGCCGGCGACAACTGGGGCGCCATCCACATCCCGCGCATCGGCCAGGAGGTGATCGTCTCCTTCCTCGAGGGCGACCCCGACCTGCCCATCATCACCGGGCGGGTCTACAACGGCGACAACATGCCTCCCTACGCCCTGCCCGGCAACCAGACCCAGAGCGGAATCCGCAGTCGCAGCAGCAAGAACGGCAACGTGGACAACTGCAACGAGATCCGCTTCGAGGACAAGATGGGCGAGGAGGAACTGCTCATCCACGCCGAGAAGAACCAGACCATCGAGGTGGAGGCCGACGAGAGCCACTGGGTGGGCCACGACCGCACCAAGACGGTGGACAACGACGAGACCACCCACATCAAGAACGACCGCACCGAGACGGTGGACAACAACGAGTCCATCACCATCGGCAACAACCGCACCGAGAACGTTGCCGTCAACGAGGACATCACCATCGGCGCCAACCGCACCGAGACCGTCGGGGCCAACGAGCAGATCACCATCGGCTCGAACCGCTCCATCACCGTCGGCGCCAATGAGACCGCGACGGTCGCGCTGCAGCGCACCCACAGCGTCGGCGTGAACGAGACCATCGCCGTCGGCGCCGCCCAGGAGGTCGCCATCGGCGCCTACCAGACAGTCAACGTGGGGGCGAACCAGGACATCAGCGTGGGCGCGGCCCGCTCGGTGCACGTGGGCGCCAGCCTCTCCACCGGCGTGGGCCGGGACGAGTCCCGCAGCGTGGGCGAGGGGCGCAGCACCAGCATCGGCAAGGACGACGCCCTCAGCGTCGGCAAGCACCTGAAGGTGGACGCGGGCGACTCCATCACCCTCGCCACGGGGAGCGCCAGCATCTCCATGAAGAAGGACGGCACCATCGTCATCAAGGGCAAGGACATCACGGTGGAGGGGTCGGGCAAGATCAACATCAAGGCGTCCAGGGACATCGTGATGAAAGGCTCGAAAATCCTCCAGAACTGACAGCCACGGAGATTTCCCATGAAAGTTGGCGACGCGGCGGAAGCGGCGGTGGGCGGCGGCACGGAGGAAACGGCGGCCGGGGATCCCCCGTGCACCCTGCAGGAGGTACGGCGGAGCCGGGCGGCTCCCGGCCCCGATCGCTCCGGGATCACGGTGGGTGATCTCGTCGCCCTGAAGGACGGGGGCCAGACCCCGCTGGTGCGCTTCCCCGGACAGCAAGGCACGGCGGCCGTCCCCGCGCGCACCACCGTCGATCTCCACGGCGCCCACATCGGCCGCCCGGTAGTGCTGATGTTCGAGGGGGGCGATGCCGCCCGGCCCCTCGTCATGGGCGTAATCCGGGAGGGAGACGGCTGGCCTCTGGAGCGACCCCCCGGCCAGGTGGAGGTGGAGGCCGACGGCGAGCGCCTGGTGGTGAGCGCCCGGGAGCAGCTGGTGCTCCGCTGCGGCAAGGCCAGCATCACCCTGACCCGGGCGGGAAAGGTGATCATCCGGGGGGAGTATCTCCTCAGCCGCTCCGCCGGCGTGAACCGCATCAAGGGCGGCTCGGTGCAGATCAACTGAGCCATTCATGCCCTCCCGCCCCGGAGGGCCACAGCGAGGGAACGCCGTGGAGCTCATCAACGCCACCCGCATGGTCACCGGCTACACCCTGGGCATGGAGCCCAGCGGCCGGGAGCTGCTGGTGATCGTCATCAAGGGCACCTTCCGCATCCCCGCGGAGGCTGGCGCCGCCGTGCGCCTGCACGAAGCGCAGCTGCCCCTGGTGACGGCGGATCTCTTCCACGGCGATCCCGGGTTCTCCGCGCCAAAGTATGAGATGGACTTCGCGCCCGTCAAGCGGCGCTGTGACGTCATCCTGAACGCCTCGGCCCATGCCCCGGGCGGCCGGCCGGTGGAGCGCACGCGGGTGGGCGTGCGGATCGGCGACTGGGTGAAGGGGTTCGCCGTGGTGGGGGTCCGGGTATGGGAGGCTGGCCTGGCCGGCGTGCGGGCCACTCCGCCGGTGCCCTTCACCGCCATGCCCATCACCTACGACCGCGCCTTCGGCGGCGTGGACAACCGGCACGAGGACCCGGGGCAGCACGCGGCGTTCATGCGCAACCCGGTCGGTTGCGGCTTCCACAGGCACCTGCGGGACCGGTGGCTGGAGGGCGCGCCGCTGCCGAACACCGAGGAGCCGGGCCGCCCCGTCACCCATCCGCACGGCGACTACCGGCCCATGTCCTTCGGCCCCGTCGGACGCGGCTGGGAGCCCCGCCACCGATTGGCCGGCACCTACGATCAGCGCTGGCTCGACGAAGTGTTCCCCTTCCTGCCGAAAGACTTCGACGAGCGCTACTACCAGTGCGCCCCGGCCGACCAGCAGCTGCCCCTCCCGCTCGGTGATCAGCCGGTGACCCTGCTGAACCTCACCCCGGACGGGCGCCGCTCCTTCACCCTCCCCCACTTCGAGGCGCCGGTGCACGTGTTTCCGAAACGGGGCCCGCGCGAGGATCTCACCGCCCCACTCGACACCCTGGTCATCGAGCCGGACGAGGAGCGCCTGACCATGACCTGGCGCGTGGCCCGGCCAATCAGAAAGAGCCTGTTCGAGATCGCCCAGGTGCTGGTGGGCCGCAAAGGCCGGGAGTGGTGGCAGCAGCGGGAGGAGGTCGCCTTCCCGCTTCCCGTCGTGGCGGAGCCGGTGGAGTAGGCGCCCATGTCGGCAAAGCCCATCGCAATCCGGGGCACCGGGCTGGTCACCAGCGTGGGGCTGTCGGCGCCCGCCGCCTGTGCGGCCATCCGGGCGCGGATCAGCAACCCGACCGAGACCCGCTTCATCGACTCCGGCGGCGAATGGGTCATGGCCCACCAGGTGCCCCTGGAAAAGGCGTGGCGCGGGCTGGCGAAGCTCGCCCGCATGGCCGCGCTGGCCATCGCCGAGTGCCTGGACCGGATCCCGACCGAACAGTGGCGGGAGGTCCCCTTGCTGCTGTGCGTGGCCGAGCGGGAGCGTCCCGGACGGCTCGACGGCCTTGACGACCGACTCTTCGCCGACATCGGGCAGGTGCTCGGCGCACGCTTCGCGCCCGACTCGGGCATCATCGCCCACGGCCGCGTCGGCGCGGTCATCGCCCTGATGCATGCCCGCCGGCTGATCTACGAGAAAGGCCACCGGCAGGTCCTGGTGGCCGCCACGGACAGCCTGGTCACCTGGCCCACGCTCGGGGTCTACGATGCCGGCGAGCGCCTGCTCACCCCGCGCAACTCCAACGGCTTCATGCCCGGCGAGGCCGGCGGGGCGCTGCTGGTGGGGCGGCCCCGCGGCGGACCCGAGTTGGTCTGCACCGGCCTCGGCCTCGGCACCGAGGCGGCCCACATCGACTCGGAGGAGCCGCTGCGCGCCGACGGCCTGACCCAGGCCATCCAGAACGCCCTCGCCGACGCTCCCTGCCGGATGCATGATCTCGACTACCGCATCACCGACCTCTCCGGGGAGCAGTACTACTTCAAGGAGGCGGCGCTGGCCCTCTCCCGCACCCTGCGCCGGCGCAAGGAGGCTTTCGACCTCTGGCACCCGGCCGAGTGCATCGGCGAAACCGGCGCGACGGCCGGCGCGGCGGTGATCGCCGTCGCCGACGCCGCCTGCCGCAAGGGCTACACCCCGGGCCCCGCCATCCTTGCCCACATGGCCAACGACCACGGCCACCGCGGTGCGGCCGTGCTGCAGTTCCGGGTTGCCTGATGGCGAACCAGGTCTACGCCAACGGCATGGAGATCGCCTGCAAGGCGGCGAGCGGAAAATCCATCGCCGCCTTTCCCGATGTCTGCATGACCCCCCCGGAGAACCCCACCACGCCGCCCGGCGTGCCGGTGCCCTACCCCAACACCGGAATGGCATCCGACACCACCGACGGCTCCCGCAGCGTCAGGATCTCCCGCCAGGAGGTGATGCTGAAGAACAAGAGCCACTTCAAGCGGAGCACGGGCGACGAGGCCGGGTGCGCCGCCAAGAAGGGGGTGGTGACCAGCAAGAACATGGGCAAGGTCTATTTCAACGCCTGGTCGATGGATGTGAAGGTGGAGGGGGAGAATGTCGTTCGCAACCTGGACCTGACGACCCACAACCATGCTTCTCTTCCCGGCAACTCTCCGACCTGGCCCTACCTGGACGAGGTTGCCTTCACGAGCCCGAAAAGTGATTCAAACCCCTGCGCGGATGTGGCCCGGGAAGTCCAGGAAAAGTGCGGAAAGCATGTAAAGAAGACGAAATCCGGGAAGAACCCGGGCTCGGTCAAGCGTTCACAGTCCATCGACGCCATGTGCGGAGACCCCGGGTGCGCTCAGGCGCGGAAATGCGTTCTGTCTCCCGAAACCCCGAACAATTGCTGCCAGGGTTCCGATGGCAAGACCATGACTCCACATCACGTGATTCCGGCGCACTGCTTCATGCCCCCGGGAGAACGGTCCAGCGGAGGCAGCGCCCGCTACGCGGGATGCGACGGTTACAGCGTCGCCGATGCCCCATGCATCTGTGTCGAGGGCGCGGGGAAGGAAAAGGATCACGGAAAGATCCATGACCTCGTCGATGACCTCGAGGACTCGAATCTCGACGGTGGCCAGGCGGGAAGCTGGGACTATGATGATGCGGCAACCGCGGGCGTCATGGCGGTTGGCGAAATCACCCATTGCGACGAGGACTGCCTTCGGGCACAGGTCGATGCGTACCACCAGCAGGAAGGCGGAAGTCCGAACGTGGCAAACGATACGCGCCTGCGTGCGGACAGCTCGGGAAACCGCAACCTGGGCCCCAATGTACCGACCGTTCCATCGACAACCGTCGCCCCCGGAATCTCCATATAGGCACCGCCATGACAGACACGGGCAATACCAGGGTTCGCTTTCTGGGCGGAGCCATGCCACGAACCGAACTTCTCGGCGCCATTGCGTACCCGGTGGCGCTCGACGGTACCGACCGCGAATTCACCCGCTTCTACATGCGCCACAACCGTCAATGGGTCCAGCAGGAATTCGACTCCGACATCGTCTCGGTCTGCTACGCCCCGGAAGGCCGCGAACGCGGCTGGTGGCTGCTGGGAAAACGTGGTGACGTACACAGCCTCACGAGCGCAGGGCGCCTTTCGGAACGGATACCGGAAGCGGGAACCGGACCGGGCAGGCCTGGCTACGTCAAGAAGATTCGCGTCATCGGGGGATTGATCACCGCCTGCGGATACCGGCGCCAGGTCTACCAGCGCAGAAACGACCGCTGGGTGGCCATGGCCGGCGAGATTGCCGCATCACGTTCAGAGGTGGGCTATTGCTTCAACGACATCGACGGCAGCTCGGAGTCCGATATCTACGCCGTTGGAAATCGGGGCGAGATCTTCCATTTCGATGGAAAGCGCTGGAGCGAGTGCGACAGCGGCACCAACGTCCACCTCGAAGGCGTTGCCTGCCTGGGGGATTCGGTCGTCGTGGCCGGACGTGACGGCGTCGTGCTCCTCGGCAATCACAACGGATTCGCATCCATCGGCCCTGCCACCGCGGAACTCAATTTCTGGGACGTTGCAGTGTACCGGGGACGCATATTCGTCTCCGCATCGGCGGGTGTCTTCGAAATCGGCCCCGCACCGGCCTTCGACTTCACCCCCGCGCCACTGCCAAGGCATGTCGGGTACAAGCTGGCGACTGCCCCGGAGCACCTGCTGTCGATCGGCACACATCAGATATTTTCCTACGATGGGCGCTCCGCCGAGGAAATCGTCTGTCCGGACAACGCATGATCACCGCGGCCCATGGCGGCGCTGAACCAACCGCATGGCGCACCGGTCCCCATGCGCGGAACGGATGCCCTCGCCGGCTCACCGGGATAACCATGACAATCAGGTAGCCCTTCCCGACCATGCACAGCTCAAGCCGCAGTCAACACGGATGCACTCTCCAGCCGAACCCGGCTGACCGCCCCCCCATCGAAGCCGTCATCCGCCAGCACGCCGAGGACGCGGTGGTGCTGCACAACATGCGCATGGCCCAGGTGCGGGCCCCCCACGTCAGGCTCCACCACCTCGGACGCCTCGATGAGCGGCTGGCGGCGCACCTGGACGGCCTGCTGGTGGCCGGCGAATTCGGATCGAGGCTCTGCGGCACGGCCCTGGAGAACCCGGGCGCCAGCGAGCTGTTCGTGGCGACGGTGCTCGCCCTCGAGAACGGGGACGCGGCGCGCCTGGAGCAGCTGCTGGCGCTGGCCGAGGCATTGCCGGAGACACAGGGTGGCCTGGGCTCCGCCTTCGGCTGGGTCGCCTCCGGCGTGCTGCGGGGCACGGTCCGCGGCCTCCTCTCCTCGGCCACGCCCTTCCACCGCTGGGTCGGCCTCACCGCCTGCGCCATGCACCGCGTCGATGCGGGTGCGGACCTGGAGCGCGCCCTCGAGGACCCGCATCCGGGACTGCGCGCCCGGGCGCTGCGCACCCTGGGCGTGCTCGGCCGGCGGGAGTCCTTCGCTGCGACACGCACCGCCCTGCATGACAGAAGCGAGCCCTGCCGCTTCTGGGGCGCCTGGTCGGCGGTGATGCTCGGCAACCGCAGCTTCGCCCTGGACTGGCTGGTGGAATACGCCCGGAGACCCGGGCCGTTCCGGGAGCGCTCACTGCAGCTGGCGCTCCGGGCCGTCGATCTGCCGCGGGCGCACCAGCTGATCCGGGACCTCGCCCGCGCTGGCGGCGAGACACGCACACTGATCCGGGCGGTAGGCATCATGGGCGATCCCCACCACGTGCCCTGGCTGATCGAGCGCATGGCGGACCCCGGGCTCGCGCGGCTGGCGGGCGAGTCCTTCTCCCTCATCACCGGGATCGATCTCGCCTATCTCGACCTGGAGCAGCCGCCGCCGGCGGCGGCGGAACCCGGCCCCGGCGACGACACCGGAGACGACGAGGCGACCATGGACCCGGACGATGGACTGCCCTGGCCCGACCCGGCCGGAATCGGCACCTGGTGGGCGGCCAACGCCCGGCGCTTCCAGGCGGGCGTGCGCCACTTCATGGGGGAGCCGGCCAACCCGGAACGCTGCACCCGCACACTCGGGGAGGGCTACCAACGGCAGCGCCTCGCCGCCGGCCTGTACCTGTGCCTGCTGCGGCCCGGCAAGCCGCTGTTCAACACCGCCGCCCCCGCCCCGCGGCAGCAGCGGCGCCTCACCGGAAGCGACTGAGCCATGTCCCTCTTCGACCCCGGGCTTCTGTTTCCGGTCATTGCGGCGGCCTTCCTGGCCCTCTCCGGCCGGCGCTACCTGCGCCACGGGCGGCGTGCCGACGTGACCGTCCGCACTTGGCTCCGCCTCGCCCTGCTCTTCGGGCTGGTCTCCAGCGGGCTCTGGATTTACCGCCTCCTCGGCTCCTGACAAGCGGAACCGGGAAAGCCCATCCATCCAAAGGGTTGCAACAGACCGGCCCCGCCAGGGCGGCAACGCCTTGGAAGGATGGCGGTGAAATCAACTACACTCCAAGACGCCGGGATCGGAGATATCGTCATGCCAGCAACACAGGAACAGCGAACGATCGAGTTCACTTCACCACTGGGCAGGGACGTGCTGGTGCTGCGCAGCATGAGCGGCACGGAGCGGCTCGGACGGCTGTTCGAGTACGAGCTGGAGCTGCTCAGCGAGGACCACGACATCGCCCTGGGGGACATCCTCGGCCAGAACGTCTCCATCCGCCTGGCCGGCCTCCACGAGGAGGGAACCCGCTGGTTCAACGGCTTCGTCACCCGCTTCACCTACCTCGGCAGCCACGGCCGCCACGCCCTCTACCGGGCCAGCCTGCGCCCCTGGCTGTGGTTCCTCACCCGCACCGCCGACTGCCGCATCTTCCAGGAGATGAACGTCCCGGACATCGTCAAGCAGGTGTTCCGGGACCGCGGCTTCACCGACTTCGACGAGCGCCTCAGCGGCAGCTACCCCGCCTGGGAGTACTGCGTGCAGTACCGGGAGACGGACTTCAACTTCATCTGCCGGCTGCTGGAGCAGGAGGGCATCTACTTCCACTTCCGCCACGAGGAGGGCCGCCACACCCTGGTGCTGGCCGACGCCTACAGCGCCCACGAGCCGGCCGCCGGCTACGGCGAGGTGCCCTACTACCCCCCCGACCCCTCGGCCCGGCGCGAGCGCGACAACGTCAGCCGCTGGAGCCTCTCCGGGCAGGTCCAGCCCGGCGCCTACGCGCTCAACGACTTCGATTTCGAGGTGCCCACCAAGAACCTGCGCGCGGCGCGCTCCAACCCCGGCGACGGCGCCCATGCCGACTACGAGATCTACGACTACCCGGGCGAGTACACCGAGAGCGGCGACGGCGACCACTACGTGCGCACCCGCATCGAGGAGCTCCACGCCCAGCACCAGTGGCGGCGCGGCGAGGGCGACGCCATGGGGCTGGCCTGCGGCGCCCTGTTCACCCTCACCAATTTTCCCCGCGAGGACCAGAACATCGAGTACCTCCTCGTCGGCACCGCCCTGACGCTGCAGAGCGACGCCTTCGAGTCCGCGCAAGCGGGCGGCGGCGCGGGGGTGACCGGCGCCAGCATCGCCTTCACCGCCACCGACGCCCAGATCCCCTTCCGCCCCCCGCGCCTGACCCCCAAGCCGGTGGTGCAGGGCCCGCAGACGGCGGTGGTGGTGGGCCAGTCGGGCGAGGAGATCTGGACCGACGAGTACGGCCGGGTGAAGGTGCAGTTCCACTGGGACCGCCAGGGGCAGAGCGACGAGAACAGCTCCTGCTGGGTGCGGGTGGCTCAGGTGTGGGCCGGCGACAACTGGGGCGCCATCCACATCCCGCGCATCGGCCAGGAGGTGATCGTCTCCTTCCTCGAGGGCGACCCCGACCTGCCCATCATCACCGGGCGGGTCTACAACGGCGACAACATGCCTCCCTACGCCCTGCCCGGCAACCAGACCCAGAGCGGAATCCGCAGTCGCAGCAGCAAGAACGGCAACGTGGACAACTGCAACGAGATCCGCTTCGAGGACAAGATGGGCGAGGAGGAGTTGCTCATCCACGCCGAGAAGAACCAGACCATCGAGGTGGAGGCCGACGAGAGCCACTGGGTGGGCCACGACCGCACCAAGACGGTGGACAACGACGAGACCACCCACATCAAGAACGACCGCACCGAGACGGTGGACAACAACGAGTCCATCACCATCGGCGTCAACCGGACCGAGAAGGTGGGCTCCGAGGAGAAGATCACCATCGGCGCCAACCGCACCGAGAGCGTCGGGGCCAGCGAGCAGATCACCATCGGCGCCAGCCGCACCACCAATATCGGCGCCAACGACATGCTCAACGTCAAGGCCAACCGTATCGAGAACGTGGGCAGCAACGCGGTGCAGAACGTCGGCGCGTCCCTGACCCAGAAGGTTGGCGCCGCCTGGAACATGACCGCCGGCGGCCCCGTCACCATCACGGCCCCGGCGGGGCTCACCATCGTCTCGGCGGCGGGCAACCGGACCGTCGACAACATATTCGACAGTATCGGCGGGCTCATGTCCCGCAAGTTCGGCACCCAGAGCACGGTCTGCGCCTCCAGCTACAATGCCACCGGCGTGGCCATCGGCCAGACCGCCGAGAAGATCGAAACCACCGGCCAGGCCTTCTGCGCCACCGCGACCAACATGGAGACCAAGGGCATCAACATGTCCTATGTCGGCCTGACCTGCGACAAGGTGTCATTCGAGATCGAGACGGTCGACGCCAAGGTGATCGCCTAGTGCGCCGCTCACCCCAGCCTCGATGAAAACCATCAAGCCCGGCGCACTGAGCCTCCTGACCCGGACCATCGAGCACCGCGGGCGCTGCATCTTCGTGGTCTCCCCCCTGCTGTTCGTCTCCCTCACCGGCGAGGTGCGGCTCAAGAGTGAAGTGGCCCTGTGGAAGTTCGCCGCCGCGACGCTGGGCAAGGATGCCGCCATCGACGCCGGCCAGCCCAAGGCGGTGCCGGAGTTCCTGATCCACGCCCAGGCCTTCGCCCCCGGCGGCAGGCCCTGCCCGGCCTGCGCGGTGCGCGCCCGCGTCGCCGGGCGGGAGAAGACCCTGTTCGCCTTCGGCGACCGCTACTGGGAGGGGCGCACGGCGAGCGAGCCGGTCCCGTTCACCCGCATGCCCATCGACTGGTCCCGCGCCTACGGCGGGCCCGGATTCGCGCCCAACCCGGCGGGGCGCGGGGCCGACCCGAAGGCCGAGGCGCCGCTCCCGCTGCCCAACATCGAATACCCGGACGCCCGCCTCACGCGCCCGGACCAGCCGGGACGCCCGGCCGGGTTCGGCCCGCGGGAGGTCACCCATCCCGAGCGCGCGGCCCTGGCCGGCACCTATGACGACGCCTGGCTCAAGAACGATTTTCCCGGTCTCGCGCGGGATCTCGACTGGAAGCACTTCAACGTCGCATCGCCCGACCAGTGGCTCGAAGGCGCGCTGAGCGGGAGCGAGGAGTGGGAGTTCGAGAACCTGCACCCGGACCAGCGCCTGCTGCGCGGCCGGCTGCCCGGTTTCGCCACGCGCTGTTTCGTCAGGCATACGACCCCCGACGGCGAGCAGTTCGGCGAGATCGCGACCCGGCTCGACACCGTCTGGTTCTTCCCCGAACAGGAGTGCGCGATCCTGGTGGGGCGCGGCCTCATGGAGGTCACGGAGGACGACGCCGCCGACATCAGCCTCCTGGTCGCCGCCGTCGAATGGGCGGACGCACCCCGCGGCGAGGACCACTACGCGGAGGCGGTACGCCGCCGGCTGGACCCCGAGACCGGCCACTACTACCTGCTGCAGGAGGATGACCTGCTGCCCGAGGGCATCGGCCAGCGCTACGGGGTGGAGCGGCTGGCCGGCGGGCCGATCGAGTCGCCAACCCTGCTCAGCGAGAACCTGCGCAAGCGCCAGGCCGCCGAGATCGAGGCGGCACGCGCCAAGGTGGCGGAGTACGGACTCGATCCGGACCAAGGCCACGCCCCGCCGCCACCGGCCCCGGTCGCCGCCCCCCCGCAGAAGCTGGAGGAGCTGCCCGCCTACCTGGCCGGGATGCAGCGCCGACGCGAGGAGATGAAGGCGGAGTTCGAGGCGCGTGAGGTGCAGCTGGATGCCGATCGGCGCGCCGCCACCGCCCGCGCCGGGATCGACTATGCGGTGATCGAGGCGGAGATGAACGAGACCCCCAAGGGCCCGCCGAGGTTCAGCGCCAACGCCGAGCTGGCGAGCCTGCGCCGACTGCGCTCGTCGATGAAGGCAGACAAGGGCTCGGCGGAGGAGATCGATCTCTACCTGGAGGACCCCGCCTTCCGCCAGCGGCTGGCGGATGCGGAGCGCCAGGGCCGCGAGAGCTACCAGCGCACCGCCCACCGGCAGACGGCGGCGGACCCGATGGACCCCGACCGGGCGGCCTGGGTACGGCAGTGGGCGCAGGAGCGCTTCCACAGCGGCGCATCCTTCGCCGGCATCGATCTCACCGGCGCCGACCTGTCCGGACTCGACCTCCAGGGCGCGGACTTCTCCGGCGCCTTCCTGGAAGGGGCCAACCTCCGCGGCTGCCGGCTGGAGGGCGCCGATTTCAGCCAGGCCGTGCTGGCCCGGGCCAACCTGACCGATGCCCGGCTGGTCGGGGCCCGGCTCCCGGGCGCCAACCTGGGCGGCGCCCTCTGCGCCGGGACCCGGTTCGACGAGGCCCGGCTCGAGGGCGCCATCCTGAGCGGCGCCCGCCTGGAGCGGTCGTCCTTCGTCCGTGCGGGCCTGACCCGGGCCGACCTGGGCGGCGGCGCCCTGTTCGGCGAGACCGACTGGTCGGAGGCCGACGCCCAGGACCTCAACTTCATCGACGTCTCCCTGGAGGGGCTGATCCTGCGCGGCGCCCATCTCGAGCGCGGGGTATTCGTGCGCTGCCGGTTCGAAGGCGTGGATTTCTCCGGCGCGCACCTGGCCCGGGCGGTGTTCGTCAAGCCGCAGGGGGCCGGGGCCCTGTTCCGCGGCGCGGACTTCTCCGGCGCGGTCTTCGTCGGCGGCAGCGCGCTCCAGGGGGCGGATTTCAGCGGCGCGAGCATCGTGACCACCCTGTTCCGCCCGGCGGACCTCACCGGCGCGCGCTTCGATCGGGCCACCCTCAAGGAGGCGGATCTCTCCGAGTGCCAGCTGCAGGGCGCCTCCTTCATCATGGCGACCGCCACCGACTCGCGGTTCATGAAGGCCGACCTGGCAAAGGCGCGCTTCACCTCCGCCAACCTGATGAACTCGAGCCTGCAGAAAGCCCGCCTGGAAGGCGCCGATTTCCGCCATGCCAACCTCTACGGGGTGGATCTCGCCCGCGTGTGGGTGGACGGCGCCACCGATTTCAGCCGGGCGCTGACCCACCGGGCGCGCACCTGGCCCCGGCGCCCGCGCCCCACCACCGGAGGCGGCGCGGCATGACCCGGGACGAGCTGATCGCATGGGTGCAGTCCGGCCATGAGGCGGTCGAGGTAGACGCCCGCGGCCTGGATCTCGCCGGCGCGAACCTGGCCGGGGCCATCTTCCGCGCGGTGGACTTCACCGGCGCCGATCTGGGCGGGGCGGACCTGCGCCAGTCGGTGTTCCTGGACTGCCGCTTCGACCGGAGCCGGTGGCCGGAGACGGTCACGGCGCTGGCCTCCTTCTCCCGCTGCCGGTTCCACCGCGCCGCCCTGCAGCGGGCGCAGCTGGGCCGGACCAATTTCGCCGAATGCCACTTCTCCAGCTGCGATTTCGCCGCGGCCGACCTCGCGCTGGTGACCTTCGCGCGCTGCGTCATGGACAGCGTGGCGTTCGTCCAGGTCCGCAACGACCGGACGACCTTCGCCGAGTGCGAGCTCGGGGCGCTGGATTTCCGCAACACCGTGCTGGACCGGACCATCTTCGTGAAGGCCGACCTGCGCCAGGCGCGCCTGGCCGGGGCCACGCTGCAGAACGTGGTGGCCATGAAGGCGGTGCTCGGCGGGCTGTCCTTCGCCGGCATGGACCTGACGCTGACCCAGTTCATCGATGCCGACGTGCGGGAGTGCGATTTCAGCGGCGCCACCCTGCGCCAGTGCAACTTCCAGGGCGCCCAGGGAACCGGCGCCAACTTCGCCCGGGCCCGGGCCGAGAACGCCATCTTCTGCAATGCCGGGCTCACCCGGGCCGATTTCAGGGAAACCCGGCTGGCCCAGGCGGTCTTCGCCGACGCCAACCTGGAGCAGGCCCGCTTCGGCGGCGCCGATATGCGGCAATGCATCCTGCACCGCGCCCGCTGCGCCCGGGCGGACTTCCGCAACGCGGCCCTGGGCGAGGCCGACCTGACCCACGCCGACCTCACGGCCGCCGATTTCAGCGGCGCCTCGATGCACCGCACGCGCCTGCACGGCGTGCTCGACCAGGATGCGCGCTTCACCGACCGGAGCCGCGCCCTGGAGAGCGATCCCGAACTCCTCGAAGCCGAGCGCTGGAAGCCGGTCGAGGTCAAGATCCCGTAACCTTCGGAGACCCACGCCATGGAAACGCTACCCCGGGAACTCGCAACCAGCATCGTATCCGTGCCGGTACAGGCCATCGGCGAGCTGACCGGACTCGATACCGCGGGGAGCGCGACGGTGCGCACCGAATTCGGCGAATTCCCCGCCCGCAAGGCCGCCAGCTGCCTGCTCGAGCCCAGGACCGGCGATCGGGTGCTGGTGTGCGGACCGACCCTGGAGTCGGCCTGGATCATCGCCGTGCTCGAGCGCCGCGAGCCGGGCCCGACGCGGCTGGCCTTCGAGGGCGACGCCGAGCTGGCCGTCACGGGCGGCAGCCTGAGCCTGCGGGCCGAGCAGGCGCTGGGCCTGGAGTCCGACACCCTCAGGCTGCGCGCGCGGGAAGGCGTCGCGCTGATTGACTGCTGCCACTGGATCGGCCGGGAATGCACCGCCCTGGTGGGGCGGCTGCGGCTGACGGGCAACCTGCTCGAAACCTTCGTCGACCGCCTCACCCGGTTCGCCAAGGAGAGCCTGCGCTCGGTGGAGGGCATGGACCAGGTGCGCAGCGGCGTGGTGGACTACCAGGCGGAGCAGACCATGAGCCTGCGCGGACGGGAGCTGCTCGCCACCGCCGAGGAGCTGGTCAAGGTCGATGGCGGCCAGATTCACCTCGGCTAGGAGGTCTCGACGATGTTTGCCAATTCGCAGATGATGGGCATGGACACGGGTTTCCCCGACGTATGCCTCACCCCGTCGCCGGCCGGCCCGGTGCCGATCCCCTATCCCAACATCGCCATGGGGCCCACCGCCATTCCCAACGTGCCGACGGTGCTGTACGGCGGAACGCCCGCCCACAACATGGCCACCTCGATCCCCATGACCAACGGCGACAACGCCGGCGTGGCCACCGGGGTCGCCTCCGGCACGGTGATGGGCCCCTCACGGCATGTCACGGCGGCCTTCACCGTCATCCTCAAGGGCGCGCCCGCGACCCGGCTTACCAGCGTGTCGCTGCAGAACTCCACCAACTGCCCCGGCTGCCGCATCGTGCCGAGCCAGGTCAAGGTGCTGCTGCTGGCGCCCTGAGGCCCATCGGCCAGCGGAACCCCAGGAGCCGCCATGGAACTGCGTTCTCCCCTGTTGATCGTCGTCGGCCTCGTCCTGCTGGCGGCCGTGGCCGTGGCGGTATTCATCTTCGCCCGCGCCGGCGGCGAGAAGGCGCTGGAACAGTCGGGCGTCGCGGCCCGGGCGAAGGTGCTCGCGCTCGCCAGGACCGGGGTCAACCGGGGCCCCAACATGCCCCTGGTCCGGCTCAAGCTGGAAGTGAGCCCGCCCCGGGGCTCGACCTATGTGGTGGAAATCGAGCAGGGCATCCACGTCATGGACCTGCCGCGCTATGAACCGGGCTCCGAGGTCGAGGTGCGCATCGATCCGCGCGATCGGGACCACCTGGTCCTCCTCCCCTGAGCCGGGGACAACCGGAGCAACGGCGTGCCGCCCCCCCTCTGGGCCAGCCGCCGGGAGCGGCCGGACCCGGGTTTGGGCCATTACCTTGCAAGGGTACGGTGGATGGGCCACCATTTCGGAGAGGCAACCGCCCGGCCGCCGCCCTTCGCGACACCGTGGCGCGAGCCGTGACGAGGTCGGCAAACCCGACCCTGACCTGAACGGAGACAGGCAGCACGTCGGCCATGGAACTGACTCTCAGCGTCCTCACCTACCGCGGCCTTCCCCCCACACGGCCCACCGAGCTGATGGTGAGCTCGCGGGACGCGACGCTCGGCCGCGACCCCGACAACGACATGGTCCTGCCGGATCCGGACCGCTATGTCTCCGGCACCCACGCCCGCATCCAGTTCCGCGACGGCCGCTATCACCTCCTCGACGCCAGCACCAACGGCACCTATGTCAACCACGCCCCCAGCCCGGTGGGCCGCGGCGCCAGCGTGGAGCTGCAGGACGGCGACGTGCTGTCGCTGGGGGAGTACGAGATACAGGTGTGGCTGTCCATGCTCCCCGGCGAGCACCCGGCGGAACCCGTCGCGGAGCCCGCCGCGCCGCCCGCCGTGGAACCCGCCGCGCCAGCCGCGGCCGGGCCGGACCTGGCCGAGCCCGACCAGACCCTCGATCCCCTCGCGCTGATGGCGAAGTCAGGCCGCGGCGGCCCCGGGCCGTCCGGCATTCCCGAGGATTTCGACCTGGTGCCGCCCACACCGGCGCCACCGCCGGAGGAGGACACCGCGCCCACCGGTCCGCCCATCGGCATCCCCGAGGGTTTCGACCTGCTCTCGCCCGCGGCCGAGCCGGAGAGCCCGGAGAGCCACCCCGACCACGTCCCCAGCGACCAGGCGGCCTTCACGCCGCCACAGGCCATCCCGGAGGATTTCGACCTGCTGGGCACGCCGCCGCCGGAGCCGCCCCCCGCCGCGCCCGAGCCCCCCGTTGCGCCGGAGCCGCCCGCCGCGCCCGGGGAGCCCGTGACGGCCCCGGAACCCGCCCCCCCCGCGCCGCCGGAGACTCCGCCGCGCCGTCCCACCCCCGGCCACGCCCCGGCGCCGCCCGCCGCGGCGGGCGGCGTCGCGGGAGCGGACAGCGCGGCGCTGGTGCGGCAGCTGCTGGCCGGGCTGGACACGCCCGGGGCGGCGCTGCCGCCCGATGCGCTGCCCGAACTGCTCAACACCGTCGGGCGGCTGGTGCGGGTCACCACCGACGGGCTGATGAAGGTGCTCGCCGCCCGCACCAGCTTCAAGCGCGAGCTGCGCATCGAGATGACCACCATCCAGCCGGTGGAGAACAATCCCCTGAAGTTCTCGGTGGACAGCCAGGACGCCCTCAGCCACATGCTGTTCGGCCAGACCCGGGGCTACCTGCCGCCGGTGGAGGCCACCCAGGAGGCGCTGGACGACATCCTCGCCCACGAGCTGGCCATCATCGCCGGCCTGAAGGCGGCCCTGCAGTCGCTGCTGGGGCGCTTCGATCCGGCGGCGCTGGAGGCGCGCTTCGGCGCGGAGTCGATGCTGGACAACCTGCTGCCCATGGCCCGCAAGGCCAAGTACTGGGATCTCTTCACCGACATCTACGGCGAGGTGGCCCGGGACGCCGAGGAGGGGTTCCTGCGCCTGTTCGGCGACGAGTTCATCAAGGCCTACGAGGAACAGATACTAAAATTGAAGTCATCACGGTCGCGCCGGCCGTGACGGTTGCCAATCCGCGCCGGGCCGGCGACGCCCGGCGACCCTTGTGAACAGGAATCGAGCCATGCGCAGACTGCCAGTCCCGTACCCGCTGCCCCTCCTGCTTCTCCTGCTGCTCGCCCTCCCCCTGGCCGGCTGCATGAAGCCCTCGCCCACCCAGCTGCAGGCCCGGCTGGCGGCCGCCGCCACCATCAACCCGGACGTGAGCGGAAGGCCCTCGCCGGTGGTGGTCCGCCTCTACGCCCTGCGCGCCGCCAGCGCCTTCGAGAACGCCGACTTCTTCACCCTGTACGACAACGAGGTGGCCGCCCTCAAGGACTCGCTCCTCGGCCGCGAGGAGATGGAGATCGTGCCCGGCGGCAGCCTGGAAATCAGCCGCGACTTCCCGCCCGAGACCCAGTTCCTGGGCGTGGCGGCGGCGTTCCGCGACATCGACCAGGCGCGCTGGCGGGCGGTGACGCCGCTCAAGAAGGAGAGCAAGAACAGCGTCACCATCGAGCTCGGCGAGCGCAGCGTCAGCATCCGCGCCAAGTAACCGGAACCGGTCCGCCATGTCCTGGAACAATCGAGTCATCTGGTCCGAGGGGCTGTTCCTGCGTCCCCAGCACTTCCAGCAGCACGACCGCTGGCTGGAGTCCCTGGTGGACGCCCGCAGCGGCGCCCTGGCGCCCTACCCCTGGGGCTTCCGCGAGCTGGAGATCGACACCGGGCTGCTGGGAATGGGGCAGCTGGGGCTGACCGCCGCCCGCGGCGTCCTGCCCGACGGCACCCCCTTCGGCCTGCCCGCCGACGACCCGGCTCCGGCGCCGCTGGAGCTGCCCGACGAGGCCCGCGGCCAGGTGGTGTACCTCGCCCTGCCGGTGCGGCGCCCCGGCGGCATCGAGACCGGCGACGGGGACGAGGGGCTGCAGCGCTTCACGCCGGGCGAGGAGGAGGTGAAGGACAACAACGCCGGCACCCAGGAGCCGGCCGCCCTGCAGGTGGGCCGGCTGCTCCCGCGGCTGCTGCTGGAGAAGCAGAACCGCGACGGCTTCGCCTGCCTGGGCGTGGCGCGCATCCTCGACCTGCGCCCGGACAAGGGCGTGGTGCTGGACGAGGCCTGGATCCCCCCGTGCCTGGACGTGCGGGCGAGCCCGCGCCTGGCGGGCTTCCTCAACGAGCTGCAGGGGCTTCTGCGCCACCGGGGCGAGGCCCTGGCGGGGCGCATCTCCGGCGCCGGCCAGGGCGGGGTGGCGGAGGTTTCCGACTTCATGCTGCTGCAGGTCATCAACCGCTACGAGCCGCTGGCGGCCCACCTCGCCGCCCTGCCCGGCCTGCACGGCGAGCTCCTCTACCGCCGGCTGCTGGAGCTGGCCGGGGAGCTGGCCTCCTTCACCCGCGCCGAGCGGCGCCCGCCCCAGTTCCCGGTCTACACCCACGAGGACCCGCAGGCCGCCTACGACCCGCTCCTCGACGAGATCCGCGACGCATTGAGCAAGGTGATGCTGGAGCGGGCCATCCCCATCCCGCTGCAGGATCGCAAGTACGGCTTCCGGGTCGCGCCCATCAGCGACCGGACGCTGCTCGGCAGCGCCAGCTTCGTGCTGGCCGCCAAGGCGGACATCAGCGCCGAGGCGCTGCGGCGGCAGTTCCCGGCCCAGGTGAAAGTGGGCCCGGTGGAACAGATCCAGCAGTTCGTCAAACTCGCCCTGCCCGGCATCGGCCTCCATCCCCTCCCGGTCGCGCCGCGGCAGATTCCCTACCATGCCGGCTACAACTACTTCGAGCTGGATCGCAACAGCGAATACTGGAAGGGGCTGGAGCAGTCCGGCGGATTCGCCCTGCACATCGGCGGCGAGTTCCCCGGTCTGAAACTGGAGTTCTGGGCCATCCGAGACTGAGCCGTGGACCACGACGATCCTTTCTTCAATCAACCCGGTGACGAGGACCGCACCGTCATCCGTCCCACCCCGGGCGGGCGACGCACGCAGGACGGCGCGGAATCCGGGCCGTCCGCCCCGCCCCCGGCCGGAGCGCCTCCGGCCGCCGGTGCGCCGCCTCCGCGCCAGCCGCCCCCGGCCGGGCGGGCGGCCGCGCCGCTGTCCACCGCGGAGCTGGGCCACACCGGGCTCAACCCCCTGGTGAGCGCGGCGGCGCCGCTGCTCACCCTGGTCACCCAGCTGCGCCACACCCTGCGCCACCCCGATCCGGAGGCCCTGCGCCGGCAGGTCATCGAGGAGGTGAAGGCGTTCGAGAACCGGGCCCGAAGCCAGGGCGTCAGCTCCGAGGTGACCCTCTCGGCCCGCTACGTGCTCTGCTCCCTGGTGGACGAGACCATCCTCGGCACCCCCTGGGGGGCCGAGAGCAGCTGGGGCAACCAGGGCATGCTCATCACCTTCCACAAGGAGGCCTGGGGCGGGGAGAAGTTCTTCGCCCTGCTCGACCACCTGCTGCGCGACCCGCTGGCCCACCTGCACCTGCTGGAGCTCATGTACCTGTGCCTGACCCTGGGCTTCGAGGGCCGCTACCGGGTGATGGCCGGCGGCCAGGCCGCCCTGGCGGATCTGCGCGAGAAGCTCTACCGGGTGCTGCGCCAGCAGCGCGGCGAGTACGAGCGCGAGCTCTCGCCCCACTGGCGGGGGGTGGTGGACCGGCGCACGCCGCTCTCCCGCAGCGTCCCCCTGTGGGTGCTGGGGGCGGTGGCCGCCGCATTGCTGCTGGTGCTCTACGTCGGCTTCAGCTTCATGCTCAACCGCGCCTCGGACCCGGTGTTCGCCTCGCTGCACGCGGCGGGCAACCAGGCCGCGGCCCTGTTCAACCGGCCGGTGGCGGTCGCCGAGCCGACCCCGGCCCCGGACGCGCCCCGCCCGCCGACCCTGCGCGAGCTGCTCAACCCCGAGATCCTGGCCGGCCAGCTCGACGTGACCGAGAGCGACGGCCGCAGCACGGTCATCCTCCACGGCGACGGCCTGTTCGCATCCGGCAGCGTGGAGATCCGGCCCGACTACCTGCCGGTGCTGCGGCGGGTGGCCGAGGCGCTGGCCCAGGTGCCCGGCGACGTGCTGGTCACCGGCCACACCGACAACGTGCCCATCCACACGCTGCGCTTCCCCTCCAACTGGCACCTCTCCCAGCGCCGGGCGGAGTCGGTGGTGGAGTACCTCGGCCGGGAGACGGGCACCCCCGGGCGCTTCACCGCCGAGGGCCGCGCCGAGACCGAGCCGCTGGTGCCGAACGACACGCGCGACAACCGCGCCCGCAACCGGCGGGTGGAGATCACCCTGGTGGAAGCCCATGGACGGGGCTGACCGGGGCGTGGATGAGCCCATGAGCCTGTCCGAGAGAGACCGCGTATGAAACGCCTGCTGAACCTCCTGCGCCGGCCCTGGCTGCTCTCCCTGCTGGGGCTCATCGCCCTGGCGGTGATCGTCTGGTTCCTCGGCCCCCTGCTGAGCTTCGCCGGCTGGGAGCCGCTGGTGAGCGCCACCGGGCGGCTGGTGGCCATCGCCGTGCTGGCCGCCCTCTGGGGCCTCAACCGGCTGCGCCGGGCCTGGCAGGCCAAGCGCACCAACCAGGCCATCCTCGACGGGCTGACCAGCGGCGCCGCGGAGGCCCCCGCCGGCCCCGCCCCCGGCGAAGTGGAGTCGGCCGAGGAGCTGGCGACCATCCGCAAGCGCTTCGAGGAGGCGCTGGCGGTGCTGAAGCAGTCGCGCCTGAAGCACCGCTTCGGCCGCCACTACATCTACGAGCTGCCCTGGTACGTGATCATCGGCCCGCCCGGCTCGGGCAAGACCACGGCGCTGCTCAACTCCGGGCTGCACTTCCCGCTGGCCGAGCGCTTCGGCCAGGACGCCATCCGCGGCGTGGGCGGCACTCGCAACTGCGACTGGTGGTTCACCGACGAGGCGGTGCTGCTGGACACCGCCGGGCGCTACACCACCCAGGACAGCTTCGAGTCGGTGGACCGCGCCGCCTGGATGGGCTTCCTCAAGCTGCTCAAGCGGCACCGGCGGCGGCGCCCCATCAACGGCGTGCTGGTGGCGGTGAGCGTGGCCGACCTGCTGCAGCAGAGCGAGGGCGAGCGCGCCGCCCACGCCCGCGCCATCAAGCAGCGCATCCACGAGCTGCACCAGGAGTTCGGCATCCGCTTCCCCATCTACTTCACCTTCACCAAGTGCGACCTGGTGGCGGGGTTCATGGAGTTCTTCGCCGACCTGGGCCGCGAGGAGCGGGCGCAGGTGTGGGGCATGACCTTCCCCGCCGAGGAGACGGAGACGGAAGCGGGGCTGGTGCGCCACTTCGGCCCCGAGTTCGACGCCCTCCTGCAGCGCCTCAACGCCCGCCTGGTGGAGCGGCTGCAGGCGGAGCGCGACCCCCAGCGGCGCAACCTCATCTACACCTTCCCGCAGCAGTTCGGCACCCTCAAGACGCTGCTGGAACCGTTCCTGGGCGAAATCTTCCAGCCCAGCCGCTTCGAGACCCCGCCCCAGCTGCGCGGCGTCTACTTCACCAGCGGCACCCAGGAGGGCAGCCCCATCGACCGGGTGATGGGCTCGGTGGCGGCCAGCTTCCGCCTCGACCGCCAGTCCCTGCCCGCCTTCGTGGGCCACGGCCAGAGCTACTTCATCACCCGCCTGTTCCGCGACCTGGCCTTCCCGGAGGCGGACCTGGCCGGCACCAACCTGCGCCTGGAGCGCCAGCGGCGCTGGCTGGAGCGGGTCGTCTACGCCGCCGCCGCCGGCGTGACCCTGCTGGCGGCCGCCGCCTGGACCACCAGCTACACCACCAACAAGGCCTACGTCAGCGAGGTGGACAGCCAGGTCCAGGCCATCCAGGCGCAGATCGACGCCATGGACCCGGATCAGCGCGACCTCATCAGCGTGCTGCCGCTGATGGACGCGCTGCGCAACCTGCCGGGGGGCTATGCCGCGAAGGACGAGGGCGTGCCCCTGCTCATGGGCCTGGGGCTCTACCAGGGCGACAAGCTCGGCACCGAGGCGAAGTCGGTCTACCAGCGGGTGCTGCGGCGCGCCTTCCTGCCGCGGGTCATCCTGCGCCTCGAGGACCAGCTGCGCAGCGGCATGGGCAAGCCCGACTACCTCTACGAGGCGCTGCGGGTCTACCTGATGCTCGACGACCCGGACCACTTCGACGCCGCCACCGTGCGCACCTGGATGGCCTTCGACTGGGAGCAGAACCTGCCCCGCGACGTGAGCAAGGAGCAGCGCCAGCAGCTGGAGGCGCACCTGGCCGCGGCGCTGGAGCGGGAGGCCGGCACCGCCCCCATCCCGCTGGACGGCGAGCTGGTGTCCCGGGCCCGCGAAGTGCTGCTGCGGGTGCCGCTGGACCAGCGCATCTACGCCCGCATCAGGCAGGAGAAGATCGCCAACGAGATCCCCGACTTCACCATCAGCGGCGCGGCGGGACCCGACGCGCCGCTGGTGTTCGTGCGCAAGAGCGGGCTACCGCTGAACCAGGGTGTGCCGGGGCTCTACACCTACGACGGCTACCACCAGGTGTTCGCCCGGCAGGCGCCGGACCTGGTGCGCGAGCTGGCCAGCGAGAGCTGGATCCTCGGCCCCCAGGCCCCCACTGCCGACCCGGCGAAGCTCCAGGAGCTGGTGGCCTCGGTGCGCCGGCTCTACCTGCAGGACTACATCGCCCGCTGGTCGGACCTGCTCGACGATCTGGACATCGCCCCCTTCACCAGCCTGCGCCAGGGGGTGGAGATCCTGCGCGTGCTCTCCGGACCCGACTCCCCGCTCAAGCGCCTGCTGGTGGCGGTGGCCCGGGAGACCATGCTCGACCGCCAGACGGAGGCCGAGACGGGGCTGGTGGAGCGCGCCACCGACCGGGTGAGCGCCCTGCGCGATCGTTTCGGACGGCTGTTCAGCGAGCGCGCCGCCACCGCCGCCGCGCCCGACACCCCCGAGCGGCAGGTGAGCCAGCGCTTCGAGCCCCTCAACCGGCTGGTGGTGGCCCCCGAGGACGGCGCGCCGCCCATCGACGGCCTCATCGCCAGCCTCAACGAGCTCTACCTCTACGTGAACGCCATCGCCAGCGCGGCGGACCGCGGCGGCGCGGCCCTGGAGGCGGCCCGCAGCCAGGCCGGCATGGGCGGCGACGTGGTGGGCAAGGTGCGCACCGAGGCCGACCGCCTGCCCCTGCCGCTGCAGGGCTGGGTGAAGGGGGTGGCCGCCGACAGCGCCGGCATGACCATCGGCGGGGTCAGCGCCCACCTCAACAACGTCTGGACCTCCACGGTGCTGCCCTTCTACCGCCAGGCCATCAGCGGCCGCTACCCGCTGGTGCGCTCCAGCGATCGGGAGGCGACGCTGGAGGACTTCGGCCGCTTCTTCGGCCCCGGCGGGCTGATGGACGACTTCTTCAAGAAATACCTGGAGTCGTTCGTGGACACCTCCGGGTCGCAGTGGAGCTGGCGCGCCGCCGCCGGCGGCTCCCGGCTCGGCATCTCCAACGCCGTGCTGCAGCAGTTCCAGAACGCCGCCGCCATCCGCGACGCCTTCTTCCCCGCCGGCGGGCAGACCCCCGCGGTGAGCTTCACCCTGGTGCCCCAGGGCCTGGACGCCGGGGTGAGCCGGTTCCTGCTCGACCTGGAGGGGCAGCTGGCCGACTACCGCCACGGCCCGACCCGCCAGGTGCGCCTGACCTGGCCGGCGGCCAACAGCACCGGCCAGGTGCGGCTGGTGTTCGAGGACACCGCCGGCAACCGCCCGGGCGTCACCGAAACCGGCCCCTGGGCCTGGTTCCGGGTGCTGGACAAGGCCACCGTCGAGCCCACCGCCGTGCGCGACCGGTTCAAGGTCACCTTCAGCCTCGGCGGCCACAGCGCCAGCTACGAGCTGCAGGCCAGCAGCGTGCGCAATCCGTTCAAGCTCGACGCCCTGGAGGCCTTCCGGTGCCCGGAACGACTGTGACCCCCGCCGCGACCGGCTTCCACGGCAAGGTTCCCAGCCACGGGGACTTCGTCACCCGGCGCCTGCCGCGCTGCTTCATCGACCCGTGGGACGGCTGGCTGCAGGACGGCATCACCCGCAGCCGCGAACAGCTCGTCCCGGGCTGGCTCGACATCTACCTCACCAGCCCCCTGTGGCGCTTCGTGCTCTCGCCCGGCATCTGCGGCGAGCAGGGCTGGGCGGGGCTGCTGATGCCCAGCGTGGACCGGGTGGGGCGCTACTTCCCCCTCACCCTGGCCGCGCCCCTGCCGGCCAACGGCAACCCCCTGCAGCTGATCGACAACGGCGGCCACTGGTTCGCCCGCGCCGAGTCCCTGCTGCTCTCCGCCCTGGAGGACGGCTTCGACCTGGCGGCGTTCGACCGCGAGGTGGAGGCCCTGGGCCTGCCGGCCGGCGCCGGCGCCGAGGCGCCGCCGAACCCGCCCGCCCAGTCCGCCCGCCACCCGGCGTGGCACATACCGCTGCCCCAGCCGGAGGCGATCCGGGGCGGCACCCCGGACCTGGCGCGCCAGCTGCTGCAGTCCTTCTTCTTCGCCTACAGCCTGTGGTGGACATCGGGGTCGGACCGGGTGGACAGCTCGCTCCTCATCTGCCAGGGACTGCCGCCGGTGGAGGGCTTCTCCGCCCTGCTGGGGGGCGACTGGAGCCGCTGGGGCTGGCAGACCCGCAACCTCGCGGCGGACACGGCCACGGCCCCATGAGCGTTCCCCTGCGCTGGAGCTCCGCCTGCGTCACCGACGTGGGCCGCGTGCGCAAGCTCAACGAGGACGCCTGCCTCTCCCTGCCCGAGCGCGGCCTGTGGGTGGTGGCCGACGGCATGGGCGGCCACGATGCCGGCGACCTGGCCAGCCGCTGGGTGGTGGAGACCCTGGGCGCCCTGCCCGCCCCCCACAACCTCGGCGACCAGGTGGAGGCGGCCCGCGAGCGGCTGCGGGCGGTGAACCGGCGCCTGCGCGAGGAGGCCGGGCGGCGGGGCAAGTCCGTCATCGGCACCACCGTGGCCGCGCTGGTGGCCTTCGGGGGCCACGGCGTCTACCTCTGGGCCGGCGACAGCCGCGTCTACCGCTTCCGCCAGGGCCGCCTGCGCCGCCTCACCCGCGACCACAGCCAGGTGGAGGAGCTGGTGGAGGGGGGCCTGCTGGCGCCCGAGGAGGCCGAGAGCCACCCCGCCGCCAACGTCATCACCCGGGCGGTGGGGGGCGAGGAGAAGCTCGAGGTGGACGCGGAAATCGTGGAGCTCGCCCCGCGGGATCTCTTTCTCCTCTGCAGCGACGGGCTGTATAAAGAGCTGAGCGAGGCCGATATTGCCGGCATCCTCGCCCGCACCCCCTCGCCCCGCGCCGCCCGGCAGCTGGTGGACACGGCGCTCGAGCGCGGGGCCCGGGACAACGTGACGGCGCTGGTGGTGCGGGTGGAGCCGGCCGAGTCCGGCACGCCGCCGCCCCGACACCGCCCCTGACGATCGACGACCATGCATCCGTTCCAGACGGCACTCAACGAACACCTCCAGGGCCGGCTCCCCGAGGCGACCCTGCTCGACTCCTGCGACGCCGCCCTCGCCGCCGGCGACCTGCCCGTGGACGAGCTGCGCGCGATGGCGGACGCGGCACGGAGCGAGGGGCTGGACCCGGCCGTCCACGCCGCCCTGCGCGAGCGCATCGACGCCGCACCGGAGACTTCCGCGCCGGCCCCGGCCATGCCGCCGGCGACCGGCGACGGTGGCGAGACCCGGCTCCAGTCCCCCCCCGCCGCCGCCCCGCCGGCGGAGACGCACGAGCCCACCCGGCTGGCGCCGGGAGCGGGTCCGGCCAGCGGCGCCGGACCGGGCGCGACCGGCGCCGGGAACACCACCGGCGGCGCCTCCTCCGGCTGGACCAATCCCGCCGACTGGGAGGAGTCGCCGGGCGGGCCGGCGCGCCCCGGCAGCGTGCTCAAGGACCGTTTCGTGCTGGAGTCCATCATCGCCCGCGGCGGCATGGGGGTGGTCTACAAGGCCCGCGACCTGCGCAAGGAGGAGGCTCACGACCGCAACCCCTACCTGGCGGTGAAGGTGCTCACCGAGGACTTCCGCCGCCACCCCGACGCCTTCATCGCCCTGCAGCGGGAGGCCAAGAAGGCCCAGAGCCTGGCCCACCCCAACGTGGTGACGGTCTACGACTTCGACCGCGACGGCCGCACCGTCTTCATGACCATGGAGCTGCTGGAGGGCGAGTCCCTCTCCCAGGTGCTGAAGCAGCTGCCGCCGGGCGGCATGGAGCCGAAAAAGGCCATCGAGCTGGTGGACGGCATGGCCGAGGCGCTGGCCTACGCCCACCGCAAGGGCATCGTCCACTCCGACTTCAAGCCCGGCAACGTCTTCATCACCCGCGAGGGCGTGGTGAAGGTGCTCGACTTCGGCATCGCCCGGGCGGTGAAGCGCCCCGGCCACGAGCAGGACGTGACCCTGTTCGACCCCGGCAGCCTCGGGGCGCTGACCCCCGGCTACGCCAGCTGCGAGATGTTCGAGGGCGAGGAGCCCGATCCCCGCGACGACATCTACGGGCTGGCCTGCGTGGCCTACGAGCTGGTGGCCGGCCGCCACCCCTTCAACCGGCTCACCGCCGTCCAGGCGCGGGACAACCGCATCACCCCCCAGACCCCGAAGCGCCTCGGCCGCGGCCAGTGGCGGGCCCTGCAGCACGCCCTGGCCTTCAAGCGCGGCGAGCGCACCCCCAGCGTGGAGCAGTTCATGGCCGAGCTGCGCCCGCCCAAGGGGCGCCGGCTGCTGGCGGCGCTGGCGGCGGTCATCGTCATCGCGGCCCTGGCCGGCGGCGGCGGCTACCTCTGGAACCGGATGCAGGGCGAGCGGCTCGACGCCCGCTTCGCCGCCCTGGAGGCGGCCATCGGGGCCGACCGGCTGGCGCCCCCGGCGGAGGACAACGCCGCCGCGCTGCTGGCGGCGCTGGCGGCGGACGCCGCCGGTGATCCGCGCCTGGAGCAGGCCCGCGCCAACCTGGCCCTGGCCTACCTGCGCCATGCCCGCGCGGCCCGCGCCGAGGGAGAGTGGGCCGCGGCCCGGGCGCAGGTGGAGGCGGGCCGGGAGGCGGGCGCCGGCGCGGCGGTGAACGACGCGCTGGACGCCGAGCTGGCCCTCATCGAGGCCGGCGAGAGCAACGCCGACCGGTTCGCCGAGCAGCGCGCCCGCGAGGCCCGGGCCGCCGGGCTGCGGGAACAGTTCGCCGCCGGGATGGAGGCGATGCCCCCCACCGCGGAGGGCGCCGCCCCGCTGCTCGACCTGCTGCGGGAACTGGGACAGGTCGCCCCCACCGACCCCCTGCTGGTGGAGGGGCGGCGGCAGGTGGCCGAGCGGCTGGCCGGCGCGGTGGAGGCCCTGGCCGCCGAAGGGCAGTGGGACGCCGGCGAGTCGCTGCTGGCCGAGTCCCTGCGCCTGCTGCCCGAATCGGAGCGCCTCGGCGCGGCCCGCGACACCCTCGAGCAGGCCCGGGAGCAGGCCACGGCCGCCGAACGGGAGCGCCAGCGCCAGGCGGAGGCGGAACGGCAGCGCCAGCTCGCCGCCCAGGTGAACCAGCATCAGCGGGCCGTGGACGCCCTGCTCGCCAAGCCCACCTTCAGCCCCCAGTGGGAGCAGCAGGTACGCGGCGAGCTGGCCGCCGTGGAGCGGCTGGTGCCGGCCGACGACCCCTGGCTGGTGCAGACCCGCACCCGCCTGAACGAGCTCTACCGGAGCCGCCAGCAGGCCCAGCAGCCGCCCCCGTCGCGGACCACGACCACCACCCCGCCGACGCAGCAGCGGTCCCGGCAGCCGCCGCCCCAGCAGCAACAGCAGCGCCCGCCGCCGGGCGGCGTGGGCATGGATCTGGACCAGATCCTGAAGGAGTTCGAAACCGGCGGCTCGGGCGAGGTCCGCTGAGGGCCGGTGCAGACATGCGACCGCTGCGGCGGTCACGGTGCTATGCTTTTTCTGAGAGGAAATACCCTTAGGGAGGGAGGAGAAGAGATGAAAGCTTCGTACCTGTTGAAGACACTGGCGGCGCTCCTGCTGTCCTCCCTGGTGACGGCCTGCGTGACCGGCCCGCAGCCGCAGGCGCGGGTCACCAGCGGCGGCGGGCCGGACATCGAATCGGCCCGGGCCGAGGCCTACGACGGGCCCAAGGCCCGCATCGCCGTGGCCGACTTCGAGGACAAGATGTCCAGCAGCGGCGCCTATCGCGAGGAGTACGGCCGCGGCATGAGCGACATGCTCACCACCGCCCTGTTCCAGTCCAACCGCTACATCGTCCTGGAGCGGCAGAAGCTGCGCGCCGTGATGGCCGAGCAGAACCTCGGCGCCACCGGGCGCATCAAGCAGGAGACCGCCGCCCAGATCGGCGAGGTGGAGGGCGCCGAGCTGCTGGTGATGGGCGCCATCACCGGCTTCGATCCGGGCACCTCGGGCGTCGGCGTGGGGCTGGGCGGCCTGTTCGGCGGCACCCTGGGCGGGCTGATGGGCGGCGTGAAGACCGCCCGCGTGGCCATGGACCTGCGGGTGGTGGACGTGAACACCGGCCGCATCGTCTCCGCCACCAGCACCGAGGCCACCGCCTCGAGCTTCGCCGGCGGCATCGGCGGCATCGGCGGCGACCTGGGCGGCGGGCTCGCCGGCTTCGCCAAGACCCCCATGGAGTCGGCCATCCGCGCCGCCATCCAGAAGGCGGTGGACTTCATCGTCGAACGGACCCCGCAGCAGTACTACCGCTACCAGTGAGGCCGTCCCGGGACCGCGGGGACGGAAGGAGCCGACAGATGCGCAGAGTGCTTTGGATAGTGGCCGCGGCCCTGGCGGGCTTCGCCCCGACGACGGCGAGCGCCGACCCGGGCTATGTCTATGACGCCCCCTACGCGCCCTACTACTACAGCCCCTACCCCTACTACTACCCCTGGGCCCCGCCGCCGGGCATCTACGGCCCCAGCCAGGGGGATTTCGGGGGCGACCAGGTCATCCCCGCCGGGCGGCTGCTGCTGATGGTGGACCCCGTCAGCGCCGACGTCTACGTGGACGGGCGCAAGCTCAGCCCGCGCCGCGACCTCACCTACCAGGTGGGGCTGCTGGTGGGCAACCACACCGTGGAGGTGCGGGCCGACGGCTACCGGACCCACCGCCAGGAGGTGGATCTGCGCCCCAACCGCCGCACCGTCCTGACCATCCGCCTGCAGCGCTAGCGGGATAACGCAGCGACGGACAGACCCCGGGGGCGGAGCCCAGGTCTCCGCCCCCACGCTTCCGCGCCCTGGCGCCGTTCATGGCCGGATGAATCCGGCCATACGTCCGGAATACGGTGCGGTCACCGGTCACGGAACACGGAACACGGAACACGGAACACGATATTGCAGGTGCGGATTCATCCGCACAGCCCCGCGGCCCATCGCAGCCGCCGGGACTCCTCCCTACCCCTCCACCACCAGATCCACCGCCGCGAAGGCGTTGTCCACCAGCCGGAACGCCCGCACTTCGGGCGCCGCGGTGCCGGCCAGCGAGACGATGAGGTAGAAGGCGTCGGGATAGGCGGCCTGTTCGAGATCGGTGGCCGAGGGCTCGGCCGGGCCGTCGGGGTGGGAGTGGTAGATGGCGTAGAGCTCCTGGTTCTCCTCGCGCAGGGCGCGGAAGACATCGATCTGCGCGCGCGGGTCCATCTCGAAGCGGCGGGCCGGATCCCGCGCCACGTTGGCCACGGGGTAGCGGCTCACCGCCACCTCGCCGACGCCGCCGATGAGGCCGCACACCTCCAGGCGCGGCGAGCGCAGGGCATGCCCGACGAGGGCGTCCATGATGGCGCGCGGGAGACGCGCGCGGGCGGAGCTTGGCTTCGACATACGCCCAGTGTAGTGCAGGAAAAGAGGGAATAGACAGGATTTACAGGATGGACAGGATTTCAAAAAGATCAGGATCTATCCGCAGATTGCGCCGATTGTCCATGCCGGCTGACAGGCCCGTGCCCATCGCTGCCCCACCAACGCCCAGGAACGGGCGGGCCGGAACCCTATCCCGCTGTCTTGCACAGAACGCCGAACAACCTTCAGCCCCGACCTCCCCGACAACAAAAATGAATCTGCGTAATCGGCGTAATCTGCGGATAAATCATCCTGTCCTCCCTCCGCGGAGGCAGCGGCAACGACCCCGATCCGCGTGTTAAACTTCACGATCCCTTTGCAGCCCGAAGAAGCCCCAGAGCAATGACCCAGCAGCCCCACCCCATCGAAGCCCTCCTGCGCGAGCGCATCCTCGTCCTCGACGGCGCCACCGGCACCATGATCCAGCGCCACAAGCTGGAGGAGGCGGACTACCGCGGCGAGCGCTTCGCCGACTGGCCGTCGGACCTGAAGGGCAACAACGACCTGCTGGTGCTCACCCGCCCGGACGTCATCACCGGCATCCACGAGGGCTACCTGGAAGCCGGCGCGGACATCATCGAGACCAACACCTTCAACGCCAACGCCGTCTCCATGGCCGACTACGGCATGGAGGCGCTGGTGCACGAGCTGAACTTGGCGGCCGCGCGGCTGGCGCGGGAGGCGGCGGACCGCTTCGGCACCCCGGAGCGGCCGCGCTTCGTGGCCGGCGTGCTCGGCCCCACCAACCGCACCGCCTCCCTGTCGCCGGACGTGAACGACCCGGGCAAGCGCAACATCCACTTCGACGAGCTGGTGGCCGCCTACACCGAGGCCGCCCTCGGGCTGCTGGAGGGCGGCGCGGACCTCATCCTCATCGAGACCATCTTCGACACCCTCAACGCCAAGGCGGCGGTGTTCGCCCTGGAGGGGCTGTTCGAGGCCGGCACGCCGCGCGTCCCGGTGATGATCTCCGGCACCATCACCGACGCCTCCGGGCGCACCCTCTCCGGCCAGACCGCCGAGGCGTTCTGGAACTCGCTGCGCCACGCCCGGCCGGTCTCCTTCGGGCTGAACTGCGCGCTGGGGGCCCGGGAGCTGCGCCAGCACGTGGAGGAGCTCTCCCGCATCTGCGACGTGCCCGTCTCCGCCCACCCCAACGCGGGGCTGCCCAACGCCTTCGGCGAGTACGACGAGTCCCCCGAGGCCATGGCCGCCGAGATCGGCGAGTGGGCCGCCGCGGGCTTCCTCAACATCGTCGGCGGCTGCTGCGGCACCACCCCGGACCACATCCGCGCCATCGCCGCGGCGGTGTCCGAACACCCGCCGCGCCGGGTGCCGGAGACCGTGCCCGCCTGCCGCCTCTCGGGGCTGGAGCCGCTGAACATCACCACCGGCTCGCTGTTCGTGAACGTGGGCGAGCGGGCCAACGTCACCGGCAGCGCGAAGTTCAAGCGCCTCGTCCTGGAGGGCAACTACAGCGAGGCCCTGGAGGTGTGCCGGGAGCAGGTGGAGAACGGCGCCCAGGTCATCGACATCAACATGGACGAGGCCATGCTCGACGGCGAACGGGCCATGGTCACCTACCTCAACCTGCTGGCCTCCGAGCCCGACATCTCCCGAGTGCCGGTGATGCTCGACTCCTCCAAGTGGTCCATCATCGAGGCCGGGCTGAAGTGCCTGCAGGGCAAGGGCATCGTCAACTCCATCAGCCTCAAGGAGGGCGAGGAGCAGTTCCTGGAGCACGCCCGGCTGCTGCGCCGCTACGGCGCGGCGGTGATCGTCATGGCCTTCGACGAGCAGGGCCAGGCCGACACCCTGGAGCGCAAGCGGGAGATCTGCAGGCGCTCCTACCGGCTGCTCACCGGGACGGTGGGCTACCCGGCCGAGGACATCATCTTCGATCCCAACATCTTCGCCATCGCCACCGGCATCGAGGAGCACGACAACTACGCGGTGGACTTCATCGACGCCACCCGCTGGATCCGGGAGCACCTCCCCCACGCCATGATCTCGGGCGGGGTCTCCAACGTCTCCTTCTCCTTCCGCGGCAACAACGCCGTGCGCGAGGCCATCCACTCGGTCTTCCTCTACCACGCCATCGAGGCGGGCATGACCATGGGCATCGTCAACGCCGGCCAGCTCGCGGTCTACGACGAGCTGCCGCCCGAGCTGCGCGAGCGGGTGGAGGACGTGGTGCTCAACCGCCGCCCCGACGCCACCGAGCGGTTGCTGGAGATCGCCGACCAGTACAAGGGCGGCGGCGTGGAGGCGAAGAAGGAGGATCTCGCCTGGCGCGAGTGGCCGGTGGCGAAGCGCCTGGAGCACGCCCTGGTGAAGGGCATCGACGCCTTCGTGGAGGAGGACACCGAGGAGGCGCGGCTGACCTTCGATCGCCCCATCCAGGTGATCGAGGGCCCGCTCATGGACGGCATGAACGTGGTGGGGGACCTGTTCGGCGAGGGCAAGATGTTCCTGCCCCAGGTGGTGAAGTCCGCCCGCGTCATGAAGAAGGCGGTGGCCCACCTCATCCCCTACATCGAGGCGGAGAAGCAGGAGGGCGCCAAGGCCCAGGGCCGCATCCTCATGGCCACGGTCAAGGGCGACGTCCACGACATCGGCAAGAACATCGTCGGCGTGGTGCTCCAGTGCAACAACTTCGAGGTCATCGACCTCGGCGTCATGGTGCCGGCGCAGAAGATCCTCGACGAGGCGAAGAGCCGCGAGGTGGACCTCATCGGCCTGTCCGGCCTCATCACCCCGTCGCTGGAGGAGATGGCCCACGTGGCCAAGGAACTCCAGCGGGAGGGCTACGCCACGCCGCTGCTCATCGGCGGGGCCACCACCTCCAAGGCCCACACGGCGGTGAAGATCGCCCCCGGCTACGAGCAGCCGGTGGTGTGGGTGAAGGACGCCTCCCGCGCCGTGGGCGTGGCCCAGAAGCTCATCAGCGACGACCTCAAGGCCGGCTACGTGGAGGAGATCGTCGCCGAGTACGAGCGGGTGCGGGACGACTTCGCCGCCCGCCAGAGCGCCACCCGCTTCGTCTCCCTGGCCGAGGCCCGCGCCAACCGGGCCCCCGTCGACTGGGACGCCTACACCCCGCCCCGCCCGAGGCTCCTCGACCTGCCGGAGGGCACCATTGCCCTCCAGGAGCGTGCCGAGGCGGAAGGCGCGGCGTCCCTCCTGGCGCGGCACCTCCACGAAACCGGCCCCCTCCGGGTGGAGCGCGCCGGCGGCACGGTCACCCTCACCCTGACCGACATCCCCCTGGCCACCCTGGTCCCCTACATCGACTGGACCCCCTTCTTCCACGCCTGGGAGATGCGCGGCAGCTACCCCGCCATCCTCGACGACGCCGACAAGGGCGAGCACGCCCGCCAGCTCTTCCGCGACGGGCAGGAGATGCTGAAGGTGATCGTGAGTGAGCGCTGGCTAACCGCCCGCGCCGCGGTGGGCCTCTACCCCGCCAACAGCGTCGACCTGGACGACGTGGCCCTCTACGCCGGCGAGGACCGCGCGGAGACCCTCGCCACCCTCCACTTCCTGCGCCAGCAGAAGGCCCAGCCCAAGGGCCGGGCCAACCAGTGCCTGGCCGACTTCGTGGCCCCGGAGGAGCGGGGAGCGACCGACTACGTGGGGCTGTTCGCCTGCACCGCCGGCATCGGCATCGACATCAAGGTGGCCGAGTTCGAGGCCGCCCACGACGACTACGACGCCATCATGCTCAAGGCCCTGGCCGACCGCCTCGCCGAGGCCCTGGCCGAGTGGCTCCACGAGCGGGTGCGCAAGGAGTACTGGGGCTACGCCCCCGACGAGACGCTCGACAACGACGCCCTCATCCACGAAAAGTACACCGGCATCCGCCCCGCCCCCGGCTACCCCGCCTGCCCCGAGCACACGGAGAAGGGGCTGCTCTGGCGGGTCCTCGATGTGGAAACCAGGATTGGTCTAAGCTTGACGGAAAGCTACGCCATGGTCCCCACCGCGGCGGTCTCCGGCATCTACTTCGCCCACCCCGAGTCGAAGTACTTCTCCGTGGCCAAAATCGCGAAGGACCAGGTGGAGAGCTACTCCGAGCGGAAGGGGATGACCGTGGAGGAGGCGGAGCGGTGGTTGGCGCCGAATCTGGGGTATACCCCATAGAAGGCTGTCTATCTGCCTGGAGGTGACAGGACATGGACGACCTCTACGACACCATCAAGCCCGGAACGATGGCGCTCATCGGTGGACGGCGCACCGTTTTTCGCTCTGAAGCGAGCTACGGCGGCGGAGGCGGCCCGCTCTGGGCCATCGTGGGACTCTCCTTCCAGTCCACCACCCGGGACCTCTCTTCCTACCGAACGGGCCCCTGTCGTCACGTCACCCCGGAAGTGTAGGGATGGAACTAGAAGACGGCACCCTCATCACCCTGCCAGTCACCGAAATCGACCGCTTCGACCAGCATCACCTGGATGCGGGGGAGCGGTGCGTGTTCGATGACGAGGACATCGTTCTCACCTGATGGCGCTTTGCAAGACACGGCCCCGGATGAACGCGTGACGTACTCTTCTCACACTTCTCCAACTGCTTGATTACAAGACTTGACCTCGTCAGCACATTTGTTTGTTTTATGTACACTTGCATTATTTGGGATAATTATTGAAATGTGAAATGATAGTATGTGTGATTCACGTTTAATCTGTAGATAGATTGAAATCACTTTACAGCGCCATCTTCAACTGGCAGAGTGAATCGATAAAGAGGGTCAGTGACAAACCAGAATCATTATAATTACCAATTGGTATTGACTATTTTTCTGATTTTTTCGCAATTTCCAATGCTTTTTCAAAAAAGGGATGGGGGGTATTTACGCCTCTCCCTTCAGCAAGGGCGAAAGCATCGAGGATATCACGCCCATGAAACCCAAGTTCCATTAGCACCGCTTCGATTTCCGCTTTTGATGCAGACTCAATGGTTCTGAATGTCACATGCTCAGTTGGCCCGCTTTCAATCCTGATAGCGGCCCTGTAGCACGATCCATCCGTTTCTATTTCAACGTGCTTCATTTTTCCCCACACTCAACGCTTGACTAAAGAACGCCGTCGTTTTGCACCCTGCACAGCAATAGTAAATGCATAAAAAGGCAAAATAATGGGTAGTGACAAACGAGAGTTTTTATAATTACCTGTTGTCATTACTCACTCTTTGCTTAGAGATTTTTATTAGGGTAATTTTGGTTTCAATAGGTCCGGTTGATATGGCGAAAACCAACGCCCGGAGGGCGATTCTCGCATAGTTCCGTGTCTGCTGAGCTGAACGAACTGGTGATACTGGCATTTCAACGCCCCTGTCATGGCGCGTGCATCGCACCCAACCTCGTTACACGTTTTTTCCTGCGTTTCAAACTTTTTTGAAAGATACTCTTTCTGTTGTTCGAGGAATTGCACGATGAAGCCAGGGGCCACATATGGCTGTTCTTTCCAGGCCTTTACTGAAATCTTCGGGACTTTGAAGAGATACCAACCTTCTTCAATGCCTGGGGAAATGCTTGATTGCCAATACTGACCGCATACATCGCACTTGTATAGCCGATAGTGTTCGTACCAACGTTCGATCACTTTCTGGGATAACTGGCGCAATTTAGGCCGCATTCTAGAATACGCCTTTTCACGCTGTTCGATGGCAGTCATCTCCAGCGGGAGATCGCCATACTCATTGCAAATGCATTCTTCACTCATTTCAGTCGAAATGGGGTCGGTGACAAATGCGTTCCATTCGCACCCCCTCGCCTTATCCCGTTCCGTCAAGGATGCCGTACCCAGCGGGGATCAACTCACATAGACAACACGCCAAGTACAGCACACCAGCCGCCCTTGCCTGCCTCGACTTCACAGGCTTCCCGGAGTCCCCCCGGCTCTCACTCATGAAGAAGCCCGGCATCTGCCATGCTGCAGCTCTGACAGAACCACGGTATCACTGTCTCGACCTTAACGTAGACAACGGGAACAGGTTGACTGCCGACGATCCTTTGCCCGCCCGCGTTCCACTCTAGCCCCACTTCCCGACCCTTGCCTCGGGCCTGGGCACTGCCTGAATGACGCGCCTTGGCCGTGCGTCTAGGCCGCCATGACCTCGCGAAGAATTTCGGGATGTCGGGCAACGATTTTCAGCAGCGTTTCGGCGGCGCCCGAGGGGCGGCGCCGACCCTGTTCCCACTGCTGCAGGGTCCGGGGCGAAATGTTCAACGCCGCGGCAAACTGGGCCTGGGACAGACCGCTTTTCAGGCGCGTCTCCACGATATCGTTCGCCTCGACCCCGTAGCTCGCCCCGTACCGCCCGGCCTTCACGTCCCGGATGGCCTGCAGCAGCTCCTCACCGAGGTTGCGCTGTGCGTCCCGCTCCAGCAGCTCTTTCTCAGGACGTGGCATGGCCCATCTCCTCCGCAATCTTTCGCAACACATCCGGTGGGATGTTCTCCCGTGCGCTCTTGGCATAGATGTTCAGCAGGACAATCGCGCCGTTGGCGAGCCGCGTGGTGTAGATGACCCGCACCCCACTCCGCTTCCCGGAACCCGCCCGAGCCCACCGGACTTTTCGGCATCCGCCCGAACCGGGCACCAGATCACCGGCCTCCGGATTGCCTGCGATGAACGCCGCGAATTCTCCACGCTCGCTTTCCGACCAGTAATCCGGCCACAGTTTCGTGAACAGTGGAGACTCGATGATCGTCAGCATCATGCAGACTATACGCCATTGGCGTACTTCATCGCAAACGGTTAAAAGGAGACGGAGGGATATTCTTCATTCCCTCCGCTCCCTTTCAGCCCACCCGGGAAACGACGATCACTGAAAAGCAAAAACCGCCCGAAGGCGGTTCCTGCTTGGCCCTGAAGGACGCATCAACCCGCTTCTGCTGGGGTTGAAGCCTCCTGCAGCGGGGGGTTGGCGGTCACCCGGCCGGCACCTCCTGGATGGTGGGCACGGTGGCGCCGCACTGCTTCTCCACGGCCACCTTCTCGAGGGCATCCCGCTCCCCCTTCAGGTGGGAGTATTCCGTGGCCTCCGGCCCGTCGCCGCCCTCCAGGAAGAAGAGGGTGGGCCAGAAGAGCAGCATCCCCACCGCCATCTGCGCGGTGTCATTGTCCGCCTTCTTCTTCAGGGTTCCGTGGAGTTCGTTGGCGCGGTCGGTGACCCGCTCCATCTCCATGGCGACCTGCTCACAGTTGTAGTCCCGGCACTCCAGGCTGGAGACCGATGCCGTGGGCGGCTTGTCCGGGCTGGTGGCACAGCCAAGAAGGAGGGTGAATGTGGCGACGGTCGCCACACTGAGGGTTCGTTTCATCGTCCATGCTCCCTGAAACGGGGTTTGTACCCCTGTGTTGTTGTCCGAGTTGTCGCGCCTCCGGCGCGGGCGCCATTACCCTTGAATCTCCGCTTGACTTGTAACCGGCAACGACTCTCCCGCCTTCAGCCACGCCGCTGAATGGCCGGCCGCCTTGCATCCGCCCGGTCTTCGCCTAGTATTCACTAAGCGTCGGAAGAGTGGACGCGGATTCGAACTGACAGTGCCGCCCAAGGAGGGAAACCATGAGCAAGACGCTGCGTATTCGTGCACCGAAATCGATGAAGCTGCATGCGATGTCGGAAAGGGAGGTCGAGAAGTACATCGCGGAGGAAGCGAGCCGGATGCTCGACGCCATGCCCAAGGAGCTCCGTCCCGTGGGCGTCAACAAGGTCGCCATCGACTCCCTGGTCAAGGGCACCGCCGCGGATGCCGGCGTGTGGGCCCAGTGGACCCGCGCCTGCTGCGACAAGCGGGACCGCATCGAGGACTTCGTCGACCCGGTCATGCAGGAGTTCGACCAGGAAGTGTCCCTGACCCGCCCCGAGCTCGCCAACGAACACGTCGAGTCGCAGATGCGGGTGCAGACCCTGTCCTATCCCAGCATGCACGGCAAGGCGAAGACTCCCCGGAAGAAACGCTGATCCGTTCCGGCGCCGCGCGGGGCAGGTTCGTTCACCTGCCCCGCGGCATGCGATGAGACTCGATCCCACCCGTCTCCGGCTGCTGCCCCGCGGCCGCTACCTGCTCGTGGTCGACCGCCGGTCCGGGCGCTGGCTCTCGCTGGCGGCGGAAGAGGAGCCCTTTCTCCGGCTGCTCGCGGCGGACGGGCTGGCCCCGGTTCCGGCGGAGGTCCGGGCGCGCGTTGAGCGGCTGCGCCGCCTGCTGGTCGACGGGAAGGTGGGGGTCGACGAACCCGGCCCGGCATTCGACCGCCTCAATACCCTGATCCTCAAGCTGACCAACGCCTGCAACCTGGCCTGCAGCTACTGCTACGACTTCGAGAAGGTCGAGCACGCCCGGGTGATCGACGAGGAGACCGCCCAGCGGGCGATCGCCCAGGCGCTGGAGCTGTGCCCCGAGCGGCTGTGGGTCATCCTCCACGGCGGCGAGCCGATGCTGGTGTGGGAGCTGGTGGAGCGGATCGTGCTGCGGGGCGAGGCGGAGGCGCGCGCCCAGGGCAAGGCGATCAGCTTCTCCGGCCAGACGAACATGACCCGCCTGGACGGGCGCATCGCCGGGTTCTCCCTGGATCACGACATCCTCTGGGGGCTGTCCATCGACGGCCCGGCGCCGGTGAACGACGCCCTGCGCGTCGGTCACGGCGGGGGCGGCAGCCATGCCCTGTTCGCCGAGTGCCTGCGGCGCTTTCCCCGCTTCGTGCGCAGCTGCGGGGTACTGAGCACGATCACCGCCCTGAACCAGGAGTCGCTGCTGGCCACGGCGCGCCACTTCCGCGACCTGGGCATGGCGTCCTGGGACTGGAGCCTGTTCCAGCCCATCGGCCGGGGCCGCGACCTCGCCGGCCGGCTGCAGCTCGACGCCCGGGCCCTCGGCCGGGGCTGGGAAGCGCTGTTCGCCGCGGTGGAAGGCGGCGAGTTCAGCGGCTTCCCGGTGAAGCCCGTGACCAAGTACCTGGACAACTTCCTGCGCGGCCCCGGTCACAACATGTGCATGCGCGCCCGGTGCGGCGCCGGGCGCGACCTGCTGTCCGTCTCCGCCGACGGGACCATCGAGGCCTGCGACTGCATCGACCCCGTGGGCCCGCTGGGCGGGCTGGGCCACATGGCCGGCGGCTCGCTGGCCTCGGCGCGGGCGGCGCCGCTGGCGGAGCGCATCCGCTCGCGGGACATGGACCGGAACGACCCCTGCGCCGACTGCATCTGGTTCGCCCTCTGCGGCGGCACCTGCCTCGCCCACGCGGGGGATATCGACGCCCTGTGGCCGGAGGCGTGCGCCATGGCGCAGCTCGCCTTCGACCGCATCTCCCTGTCGCTGGCCGGTAGCGACGCCCTGATCGATTACGCCGGGAGCCTGCGATGACCAGGCAACGCAGCCTGCACGACACACTGAACGAGATCGCCTTCGATCCGCTGCTGCGCACCCTGGCCGCGGACCTGCCGTTCGAACGGCTGGGCGCGCTGGCCGGCTACCTCGCCGGCGCCGATCCCTACGGCGAGGCGGACTTCGTGCGGCGCGCCCTGTCCCGGGTCGGCGCCACGGACGGGGCCGGCGTGGAGCGGTTCTTCGAACACCAGCTCTGGTGCGCCTGGCGCGAGGCCCGCTGGCAGTCGGGGGCGATGGCGGCGGAGCCCGGCCGCTTCCGGGTCGCCGGCCGGGAGTGGCTCGACGAGACCGCCGGGGCGCCCACGATCATCGTCGCGCCGATGACCGTCACCCTGTCGGACGCGGTGATGTGCATCCGGCGGCTGCTGCGCGAGCGCCCGTTCACCATCTACGGCGAAGGCATCGAGGCCATCGACGGCGGCGGGCTGCCGGAGGACCGGATCGCGGGCGGGGGGCTGAAGGCGGTGCGCGCCATCCGCGCCACGCTGGGCCGGAACGGCGTGCTGTGCACCTACCCGGATTTCGTCTACCGGGGACACCCGGCCCAGCCGGCCTCGCTGTTCGGCGCGCCCCGGCCCATCTCCTCGGGCTTCCTGTCGCTGGGCGCGGCCTCCGGCACCATGCTGCTGCCCTGCGTGCTGCTCCGCGAGCGCGAGGGGATCGTCGCCCGGCTCGAGGAGCCGATCCGGATCGAGCTCGACGGCCGCGGCCCGGAGGCGCGCCGGGCGGCGCTGCCGGAGATCGCCCAGGTCGTGGCCGAACTCCTGGAGTCGCTGATACGGCGCGCGCCCGAGCAGTGGCTCCTGCTGCCCACCCTCACCTTCGAATCGCCGCAGATGGCGGCCCGCGGGTGAGCGGCACGGCTCCCCGGCCCGTGCGGGCCGACCGTCCCGCCCCGCCCTACCCCGCGGCGATCGCCCGCGCCCGCCGCGCCTTGAGCCACGTCACCGCCGCCAGGATGACCAGGATGGAGGGCAGCACCCCGGCATTGACCGTCTGCCAGCCGTAGTTGTACTGGAGCATCCCCGCCGAGAGGGAGGAGACGGTGACCGTGGTGAAGACCATGAAGTCGTTGAAGGCCTGGGCCTTGGCCTTTTCGCTCTCGGCGTAGGTCTCGGTCAGCAGGTCGGTGGCGCCGACGAAGAGGAAGTTCCAGCCCACCCCGAGCAGGAACAGCGCCAGCCAGAAGTGCGACATGTCGGTGCCGAGGAAATTGACGCCGACGCACCCCAGGGTCAGCAGCGCCCCCGTGATCAGGATGTTCAGCACGCCGAAGCGCTGGATCAGCGCGCCGGTGAAGAAGGACGGCGCGAACATGCCGAAGACGTGCCACTGGATGACGAAGGCGGTGTCGCCGAAGCTGTGGGCGTGGCCCTTCATGGCCAGCGGGGTGGCGGTCATGACCAGCACCATGATGCCGTAGCCGAGCATGCCGGAGAGCACGGCGACGACGAAGGCGGGCTGGCGCAGGATGGCGCCCAGGGGGCGGCCCGGCTCGCGGTCGGAGGCGGGCGCCGGTTTCGGCACCCGCAGGAAGCCGAGCGCGGCCAGCGAGAGGGCGTAGATACCGAGCAGGGCGGCGTAGCTGCCGGCGAACTCCGGCGTGCCCAGCCAGCCGTTGGTCCAGTTGGCCAGGTTGGGCCCGGCGAAGGCCGCCACCACGCCGCCGGCCATGACGTAGGAGATGGCCTTGGGCTTGTAGTGCTCGGTGGCCACGTCCACGGCGGCGAAGCGGTAGTAGATGCCGAAGCCGTTGAACATGCCCACCAGCATGGTGGCGGCGCAGAAGAGCCGGAAGTCCTGCGCCAGGATGGCGGCGACCGCGGTCGCCGCGCCGGCGCCGCCCAGCGCCACGCCGATGAGGAAGCCGTTGCGCCGCCCGAGGCGCTGCATGGTGAAGGAGGCCGGGACGGTGGTGAGCATGGTGGCGAGGAACTGCAGCGCCAGCGGGATGGTGGCGAGCGACTTGTCCTCCGCCAGCAGGTAGCCCACCAGCGAGGCGGTGGCGACGATGAGAGAGTTGCCCGTCATCATCATCGCCTGGCAGAAGGCCAGCAGGAAGACATTGCGCTTCATGGTCATGCCGCAACCTCGGGTGGCGGGGGTGCCCGGGGCCCCTCGGCGCCCGGTCGCGGAACAATAGCAGAGCCGCGGCGCCGGCGTCGCGCCGCCAACGCTCCTACCCCTTCCGGGCAGCGCCTATCCCCATTTGGGGGTATCCAGGCTTTTACCCACCCGTACACTGGGTTTTTTTGTCCGCCGGTGAACCGGCGTCAGCGGCCACGGCGCGCAATGAGACCCGACAACCTCGTTTCCTACCTGTTTCCACGCCAGGTGACGACCACCCACCGGGAGCGGATCATCTCCGGCCTCGGCGGGTTCATCGCCATCTTCCTGACCGCCTGGATCGCGAGCCACACCCTCGGCCCGGTGGTCACGCCGTTCATGATCGCCTCCATGGGCGCCTCCACGGTGCTGCTGCTGGGCGCACCCCACAGCCCCTTCTCCCAGCCCTGGTCGTTCGCGGGCGGGCACCTGGTCTCCGCGCTCATCGGCGTGTTCTGCGCCATGGAGGTGCCGAACTTCCACATCGCCGCGGGACTGGCGGTTGGGCTGTCCATCACCGCCATGTACTACCTGCGCTGCCTGCACCCGCCCGGCGGCGCCACCGCGCTGCTGGCGGTGATCGGCGACCAGGCGATCCACGGCATGGGCTACGGCTTCGTCCTCATGCCCGTGCTGGCCAACGTGGGCGTGCTGCTGGTGGCGGCGCTGCTCATCAACCGGGTGGTGCTGCTGCGCCACTACCCCTACAACCTCTCCATGCCCGCCAAGGCCCCCTCGCCCCACGGCGGGCAGCCGCCGGTGCGGCTCGGATTCACCGAGGACGACCTGACCGCGGCCCTGCGCTCCATGGACGGCTACATCGACGTGACCGGCGAGGACCTCGAGCGCATCTACTCCCTGGCGATCCTGCACGCCAAGCGCCGGCGCCTGGGGGACATCACCGTGGGCGACATCATGACCCGCGAGGTGGTGACGGTGGCTCCCGACGACTCGCTGGAGGCGATCTGGAAGCTGCTGCGCACCCGCGGCATCCGCGGCGCGCCGGTGGTGGACGGGCAGCGGCGGCTGCTGGGGATGGTCACGGTGGCGGACTTCCTCAAGAGCGCCAACTGGCGCCTGTGCGACACGCTGGTGCGCCATGTCCGGCTGGCGGTGGCGGGGCGGGCGCGCAACACCGCCGAGCGCATCATGACCCGCCCGCTCATCCTCGCCCGCGAAGAGACCCACCTGACCGACGCCTTCCTGCTGTTCGCGCAGAACCACATCAACCACCTGCCGGTGGTGAACGGGGATGGCGCGCTGGTGGGCATCCTCACCCGGCTGGACCTGCTCGCCTCGCTGTACGGCGACATGGCCTCCGCCTCGGGCGACCTCCAGCCCAGCGCCGCCTGAGCGGCAGTTCGGGCTCCCGGCCCCCGCGCGAACGGGGCCGGACCCGCTGCCGTGCGCCGACCGGGTCAGCGCGGCCGCTTCGGCGGACCCTCGCCCCGCTCGATGAGCAGCCGGTGAACGCCGGATGTCTCGCTGTACTCCAGCAGGAGATGGCCGTTGCGCTCGCAGTAGACCCGGAAGTGCTCCTCGATGCACGCCCCCGTGGCCAGCACCTCCAGCCGGCTGCCGGCGGGCAGGGCCGCGAGCACGCGGTTGGCCCGCAGCACGGGGAAGGGGCACTGCAGGTTCCTGGCGTCGAGCTGCTGCATCTTCATCTCCCGTGCGTGTCGTGCGGCGGGCCTGCCCGGCGCGGGCGCCGCCGTTCCATTCCTGCCATTCCGGTCACGATGCCGCCATCGCCTGGTCAGCCGGGCCGGGCGACCTCCGCCAGGCCGGCGGCGTCGATCAGTGTAATCATCCCGCGCCCCGTCTTCACCAGCCCCCGGGCGGTGAAACCCTGCATCAGCCGGGCAATCACCTCGCGGCTGGTGCCCAGGTGGCCGGCGAGCGCCTGCTGGGTCATGGGCAGCACCCCGTCGGCCGAGGCGTGGCCGAGGATGAAGCCGGCCAGGCGCTGGTCGAGGGTACAGGCGTGGATCTGCTCGATCTCCCCCATCAGGCGGAACACCAGGGTGGAGAGGGTCTTCACGGTCAGGTCCTGCACCGCGGGCTCGCGCTCGAACAACCGGCGATAGATCGGACCGGGGATGATCGCCACCTCGGTGTCCGCGTCGGATTCGACCCAGGCCGGGTAGCGCAGATCGTTGAACAGGCAGTTGAGGGCCAGCACGCAGGTCTCGCCGGCGCCGATGAAATAGAGCGTCGCCTCGGTGCTGTGCGGGGTGTAGGTGAACACCCGCAGCCGCCCGCGGGTGACGAGGTAGGCGCCGGAGACGCGCTGACCCTTGTGGATCACCGCCGTGGGCCGCTCGAAGCGCACCCCCCGCAGCCCCTCCCCGAGCAGCGTCATGCCCGGGGAGGAGAGGCCGAGGTAGGACTGGACGGCGCTCAGATACCCCATTCCCGACTCCCCTGCCGAATGCAACCGGACCACGCGGCGTGCGCCGCTCACCGCGCCCGCGGCGCGGCGCCGGCGGACGGATAGCTTACCGCCCCGGGCGGGGTTTTACCCGCCCCTTCCGTGCGCTCCGCCAGCCGGTCACTGCTCAGGGCATGGAGGAAGGCCACCAGGTCGCCGATTTCCCGCTCGCCCAGCTCCGGCCGATCCACCTCCCTCAGCACCCGGTCGCCCGCGGACCAGATCAGCAGGTGTCCCGTGCGCCCGAGTTGGACGTTGGCCATCAGCCGCACCGCCTCCTCCAGCTCCGTGACCGAGCCGTTGTGGAACCAGGGGCCGGTGAGCGCCACGTTGCGCAGCGAGGGGACGCGCCAGCTGCCGCGCGGGCTTCCGGGCGGTGCCGCGCCGCTGTCCTCGGTCAGCCCGTAACGGGTCTCGTAGGGGGTGGGAAAGGCGGGAAAGATGCGCAGGGGCGCCTGCGGCTCGAAGACGCTGGCGGCGCTGAAGTTGGGCCCCGAGTGGCACAGCACGCAGCCCACGGCCTGGAACAGGGCCATGCCCCGCAGCTGGGCGGGCGTGAGGGCGTCGAGCTCGCCGCGCACGAACCGATCGTAGGGCGCGTCGGGGGTGATCAGCGTCCGCTCGTAGGCGGCGATGGCCGCCGTGATCCGGTCGATCGTGATCGGCTCCCCGGGACCGAACGCCGCCGTGAAGGCCTCGCGGTAGTCCCCATCCTGCCGCACCCGCTCTTCCACCGCCGCCAGGGACGGCATGCCCATCTCCAGCGGGTTGACCAGCGGCCCCCGGGCCTGCTCCTCCAGGGAGGCGGCGCGGCCGTCCCAGAACAGCACCGCCTGGAACGCGGCGTTCCACACCGTCGGGGCGTTGCGGCCGCCCGTCCGCCCGTCGATGCCGACGGAGGTCGGGCGCCCGTCGGCGCCGCCGCCGGGCACCTCGTGACAGGAGGCGCAGGCGACGGTGCCGTCGCGGGACAGCCGCCGGTCGAAGAACAGCCGCTCGCCCAGCGCCACCCGGGCCGGCGTGGTCGGATTCCCGGCCGGCGCGGGCGCCGCCTCCGGCAGGGCGCGCCACGGGTAGTCCGCCGCTCCCGCCACCGGCGCGGGGGCCGGCGCCGGCGCCGCGGAGGGAAGCCGCTGCCAGACATAGCGCCGCGGCCCCGGGGTCGCGACGGACGGCCCGGCCGCGCGCGCGGGGTGCGCCGTCTGCACCCGGGTGATCAGCGGATCGACCAGCACCCCGGGCAGATTCGCCACCGCGAGGATGATGCCGAGCTTCACTGCGAAGGCCGCCATCCCCGTGCCCAGCGCCGTGGCCAGCAGCCACCAGCCGCCCCGCTCCAGCCGCGCCCGCGGGCCGAGATCGTAGCGCACCATGGCCAGCAGCACGGCGACACCCGCCAGCAGCGCCGTGGCGCCCACCCCGATCACGCCCATGTTTCCGATGTTCATCACGTCGTTCCACCCGGAGAACCGGCCGCACCGGTGCCGGCGCGGCCGGTTCTCCGCCCCCCTACGCCGCCGCCCGCCGGAAGAAGGTGTCCCCCGGGGTCGCCGTGGTGACCTCGGTAATGCACTCGAAGGGCAGACCGACCCGTTCGTGCGCCCGGCGCACCGCCTCCGCGTCGGGCGCCATGGTGAAGCAGAAGGCCTTCCCCTCTTCATAGCCGACATGGACGCGCAGCGGCACGACGCCCTCCGCGTAGCAGGCCTGCTCGTACTGGGCGAAGAAGAGCTCGAACTGCGCGGGCGTCAGGCCGGCGGGGAAGGTTTCGCTGGACCGGTCATGGGTATCGATGAAGAACTTCATCCGTTGCATGGGTTGCCTCCGTCATCGGTTGATTGGAACCACGGGACGGAAGGTAATCACCCTGGGGGCGCGGATCTGTAACAAAGGCTACACAGACCGCGGGCGTCGTTGGTGCCCGGTGCGGCGGCTGCGCTGGGCCCGCGGGTGCCGGCGGGCGGCAGGGGATCGGGCCGGCGGAATGCGCCCCGCGGCGGGCCTGACGCAGCGGGGCGGCCTCCGCCGCCCCGCTGCCGATCGCAGGTGTCGGAGTCTCAGGCGCGCTCGTCCACCGGCCGTTCAGCGAGCACCTTGCGGCCGTTGATCATGGCCGAGATGAGCCCGCTGCGCTCGCGCAGCTCGGTCACCACCACCGCCGCCACGTGCAGCAGGATCGCCGCCAGCAGCAGGTAAAAGGCCGCTTCGTGGGTCTCGATGAAGGGGGAGCGGAACTCGCGCATCTCCGCGTAGGCGCCCGCCACCACCGCCTCCTTGTTCAGCGGCGTCAGCGCGGCCATGCGCTCCGCGTCGCCCCCGGTGACCCACTCGGCGAAATAGCCGCCGAAGGGGGGCATGTAGACATCGGTGCCCGCCAGGACCAGGCCGGTGACCAGCTGCACCGAGAGCAGGATGAACAGCGCCGCCACCATGAGCTGCCCGAGGGGATTGTGGCCCGCGTAGGCGGGCGGGCGTCCGCCGCGCACGCCGGCCAGGTAGTCGCGCACCCGGAGGATGTAGCGGCGACCGAAGGCGAAGGTGGTGGTCCAGCGGGCGTAGTGGTTGCCGAGGAAGCCCCACACGATGCGCCACGCCAGGTTCAGCGCGAAGGCGTAGCCGATGTAGACGTGCACGGTCTTCAGCAGCACCTTGCCCTCGGGGCTCACGCCCAGCGACTTGCCGTTGAGGAGCGCGATCCCGACGAACATGAGGCCGATGATGGACAGAACGTTGATCCAGTGGAACCAGCGCGTGGAGCGGTCCCAGACGGTCACTTCCCTGAGTGTCTGCGTGTTTTTCTCTTCCATTTTCCTTCGCCTTCCAGTGGGTTTGAACAGTGGCCGGAAGGTTAGCCGCAATTGCTTAAGGGAAGCTTAGAGACACCGGGGCGGACGGGCGCCCGCCAGGCCCCGCCACTCCGTCTGCGATCCGCCACCACGGAAAGCCCGACAGTGTCCCGGGCAGGCGGACGGGGGAGCTTCCCGGGGTGAAACCGGCGCGACGCTGGGGTAAGCTGCAGTCGCGGAGGAGGGCCCCGGTTCTCCCCGCGATGAAAACAAGGGGCACACAACAGGAGCCGCAATCATGCGCCTGCACATACCCCTGTTCCTGCTGTTGGTCTTGGCCCCGGAGCTTGCGGGCGCCGAGATTTTCGGGCAGCCCCGGCCGACACCGCTCCCCTTCCAGGCCGCGACGGGCCTGTGGCTCTCCCCGTCCGGCTCCTCCACGGCCGCCGGCAGCGGCACCCCGCCCGGCCCCGACTACGCCGGCCTGCGGCGCGACGCGGGCTACCTGCTGGGCTACCAGGCCGCCACCGTGGGCCTGCTCTACCTGATGCCCGAGCGGATCAGCCGCTGGAGCGATGAGGAGAAGAGCGACTTCCGGCTGACCCAGTGGCGGGACAATGCCAGCGAACCGGTCTGGGACAAGGATCTCTGGTACATCAACTACATCCTCCACCCCTACTGGGGCGCGGCCTATTTCGTCCGCGGCCGGGAACGGGGCCTCGGCAACACGGGCGCCTTCTGGTACTCGGCCGCGCTCTCGGCGATGTTCGAGTTCGGCGTGGAGGCCATGTTCGAGAAGCCCTCCTACCAGGACCTCATCAGCACCCCGGTGGCCGGATCGCTGCTGGGACTCTATTTCGTGGAGCTGCGGCGGGATATCGAGGCGAAGGCGTCGTGGGACCTCGGCGACCGGGTGCTGCTGGCGCTGACCGACCCCCTGGGCGCGCTGAACCGGCAGACGGATCGGCTGCTGGGACGAGAGGCCGAACTCGAGGTGGGGCTTCTGCCGGGCCGATCGGAGGCGGCCGGCCCGGCCGGACTCCGGCGCGCCCCGGAGGGGCTCCGACGGCCCGGCCATTTCTGGGGCGCACGGTTCAGCATGGCCTGGTGAAGCGGTTCGCGGCCCGCCCTGGCCCCAATGGCCTGGGTGGCGGCGCAACGGTACAGCCCCGGCGCATTCACGCGCGGGTGTAGCGATGCCCGATCATCGATCCGGGGCGAAGACGGGGGTTCCAGGCCGGCTCCACGCCCGGCAAGGAGTGCCCGCATCCCCGCCGTGCGCTCTGCCACCCGGGGGAGGCGGGGAGCGAACCCGTTCCCTGCAACGGGGCAGCGATCCCTCCCGATCCGGGAACAGCCGCCCTCACAACATGCCGCTCCGAACGAAACAGGGCGGGCCCGTCTGGCTGACCGGACCCGCCCTGTAGCCACCTGTGCGGCGGCGCCGGAGATCAGAACTGCCAGCGCAGCCCGATGGTGAAGGTGTTGTCCGAGTAGCTGCTGTCCAGCTTCTCGCTGGAGGAACAGTAGGAGCCGTCTCCGTAACACGCGCCACCGAAATCGAACTCCGGATCACGGGTAGTCAGGTAACGGTAATCCAGAGTCAGCAGCAAGCCCCCGGAAATCGGGTAGGCGGCGCCGGCCAGGAACTGGAATGCCGCGACCGTATCGTCCCCGGAGACGATACCGGTACAGCAGGAGTAGCCGGGAATGGCCCGGCGGATATTCTCCGCATCGATCCGGGCCACGCCCAATCCGGCGCCCACGTAGGGCGTCCAGCTCCAGCCCATGTCGAAATCGTACAGGGCATTGATGAAGGCGGTGGTGGACGTCAGCTCTCCCGTACCCTCGGCCGTGGTCCACCAGGAGGGACCGAATCCCTCGACGTTGTTGCGGCGGTGCCCCAGTTCGAGCTCGGCGCGCCAATTGTTGCCGAAGCCGTAGCCGCCCTTGAAGAATAGACCCCAGCCAGTGTTGAAGTCGGCCCAGTGACTGCCGCTGTAGTCGGAGTCGTAATCCGCCTCGTCGGCGATGTTGATCCCCCCGTCCACCCCCAGGTAGAGACCACTCACCGGTGCCGCCACGGCACTACCCACTCCAGCCAGGGAAACCGCCGCGACAGCCGCCAAGGCCCTGAATAAACGCACGTTCATCTTCACTCTCCACGATTGCGAAACCACAACTCCTGTGTGAGATTATTCACAAATACACAATTTTGACAATTGTGTATTTTTGCAACAACAGATCTCGTGATCGCCGCCAGGCCGGACATGAGGGCGGCGGCACCGCCCGAACTCCGGACGGCTGAGAATCCGTGCGCGGCGCCCGGTTCCGTCGCCCGGGCGCCGTGGCCGGGGGGCCTGGATCCGCCGGCACCCTGGCGTGGCGGCAGCCGCTTCCGGGACTGCCCAACACGGGGTGGCCGGCAGCACAGGGAGTGCGGTTTCTGGTAGCTTGTCCCTTCCGCCGACACCCGCAGGAATGCCGATGAACCCGGTCAAACGACTGCTGCTGCCCGCCCTGGCCACCCTGGCCGGCTGCTGGCTTCCACTCCAGGCGCAGACCCAGGCCCCGACGGCCCCCGCGGGCGCCGTCGTCGAGGCGCCGGCGCTGGACGAGGCCATCCACAGGAGCCTGGGCTACCTCACCCGCGCCAACCTGCCGAACGGCGAGTTCATCTACCTGGCCAACAGCGATCCCCGCCATCCCTCGCCGCTGCAGTACAACGCCGTCCGCCACGCCGCGGCCCTGTACGTGCTGGGACTCTACCTGCGGCGGGCCGATGACGCATCGGCCCTGGCGGCGCTGCAGCGGGCGGGCCGCTTCCTCAGCGACTGCTGCATCGCCACGCCGCCGGAGCGCCCGGACCTGCTGGCCGTCTGGTCCCAGCCGGAGCTGGATCGCACCCGGGCGCCCCTGGAGGCGAACCTGGGCGGCACGGGACTGGCGCTGGTGGGGCTGGCGGAGCTGGAGCGGCTCCGGCCCGGGGCGGTCTCGGTCGCGGGGCTGCGCCGGCTGGGGGAGTTCCTCCTGTTCATGCAGAAGGAGGACGGGAGCTTCTACGCCAAGTTCACCCCCGACCAGGGGGGGCGGCGGGATACCCGCCACGCGCTCTACTACCCGGGAGAGGCCATCCTGGGGCTGCTGGCGCTGCACCGCCTGGACCCGGATCCCCGCTGGTACGCCGCGGCCGCCCGGGCCACCGCGTGGCTGGCGGAGCAGCCGGTGGAGTCGGAGGGCTGGCCCCCCGACCACTGGACCCTGATCGCCACGGCCCGGCTGCTGGCCGCGGAGCCGGCCGGTGAACCGCCGCTGCCGCGCGAGCGCCTGGTCCGGCATTCCATGGCAATCGCCCGGGCCCTGCTGGCGCGCTACCGCGAGCCGGAGGACCCGGTCCTGCGCGGGAGCATCCGGGCGGACGGCGCCACCACTTCCACCGCGACCACCCTCGAGGGGCTGCTGGCGGCCATGGAGTTCCTGCCGGAGAGCGAGCGCGGGCTGCGGAAAGGGATCATGGACTTCGCGGCGGACGGGATCGACTTTCTGCTCCGCGCCCAGATCCGCTCGGGCCCCTTCGACGGCGGCATCCCGTTCGCCATCCGGCCCCTGCCCGATGACGGGGAGGGCGGCGCGAACCGCGCCTTCAACCGCTACGCCACGGAGATTCGCATCGACTACGTCCAGCACGCGCTGGGGGCGATGCTGGCCTACGCGAACCTCACCCGCGCCCCGTGACGGGATGCCACGGGATGCCACGGGAAGCGGCGGGCGGGGCCCGGCCCGGAGGCGGGCGCCGGGAGGCGCCGCCGGCTGTGACGGGAATTATTCGACCAGCACGTCGTCGGCGATGACATCATCCGCCGGCGGCTTCCTGCCGCCGTCGTCATCGTCGCAGATGACTTCGGTCACGCACAGGACGCCCGCGACGCCAAGGCCGATCATGGCCCACTGGACCGGGGTGAGCTCGGGCATGGCCATGCCCTCGGAGGTGGAGCCGTCGGCGTTGTAGGTGATCACCCGCTTGAGCAGGGTCACCCCCTGGAGATTGAGCGACTCGACCCCGCCCTGCTTGAAGTTCAGGTCGAGGATGGGCGGACGCGAGGTGTCAAGCAGGCTGGTCCGCTGCCCGTCGGCACCCTCCCCCATCCGCAGGATCGAGGCGGAGAAGACCGGCGCCCGCTGGGCCGCGGTGACGCCGTCGAGCGGGATGTTCACCGACAGCATGGGAACGGTTTCGGTGGACATGGCGTCCGCCACCATCAGCGATGCGGAGGCCAGTACGACCGCCGACGCCATCACAGGCCATTTCTTGTGCATGAATCCCCCCCTCGAAACCGGCAAGGCCCGGCTTCCATCAAGACGTGCCCGGGGCCCCCGGGCCCATGGATTCGCCCACCCCGGCCAGCGGACCCGTTCCGTGGCCGTGAAGGTACCGTGGACCGCAGCGAATCCTCCCCAGTATTGTCGAACAACACCCCGTTGTCGACGCGAGGGGGCCGCCACTACTTCAACTGGTACCAGGTGTAGCCCAGCGCGCCCGCGACGGCGCCGTCGAGCAGCAGGCCGATCACGTCGCCGAACCCCAGGGAGATCACCGCGGCGACACCCGCGATGATGGCGGCCAGGAAGGCCGGCTGCCTGGCCTTGGCGGCGTCCCCCTTCACCAGCGCGTCGCGCGCGAAGTAGACGAACGCCGCGATGGCGCCATTGATGGCCAGCGCGATGATTCCGAGCGCGGCGGACCGGGTCAACAGCAGCAGCGACAGCAGGACCAGGATCCCCGCCACGATGAGCCCGGCCAGGGTGACGGATTTCAGCAGACTGACGTTCGGTTCGGCCATCATGCAGACTCCTCTTCCGGTTCTGTGGCGGACGCGTGCCCGCGGCATCGCCGTTTCGGCGATGCTCAACCAAAGAGTAGTCCGCGCCGCGCGGATTGGCGCGGCGTCAGCCGCCCTCGCGGCGGATGGCCCCGCCTTCGCTCTCCTCGAGGTAGGCCGCCTCGACGGGGGTCAGCTCCACCTCCTCGAAGCCGGTCACCATGGGGGCGACATGCCCCAGGAAGTGGCCGCCGACGGTGAGCAGGTAGACGTGGAGCATGACGAACAGAACGATGGCGAAGGCCGCGGCGGTGTGCAGCACCGCCACCAGCGTCAGCGCCCCGTTGCCGCCGCCCGTTGCGGCCCAGAGGTCATAGGTGAGGTAGGCGATGCCGGTCACCCAGATGAGCGGGAACAGGAACAGCTTCAGCGCCAGGTAGGCGAGCGCCTGAAGCGGGTTGTGCTTGCGCCGCCAGGCCTTGCGGTAGGGGTGGGGCTCGCCCCGGAGATTGCCCCAGGCGTAGTAGCGGGCGATGCGCCAGATTCCCTTCGTGGTGGGCAGGTAGTGGCGCCAGGTGCCGGTGGTGAGGTGCCAGAAGATGGCGAACAGCCACAGCACCACCAGCCCGAGCGCCGCGCCGGTGTGGAGATAGACCGCGGTGTCGAAGGCCACCAGGCCGTGCAGCCCGTGGATGGCGAAGCCGGTGAAGGCCAGGGTGGCGATGAGCGCCATCTGGGACCAGTGCCAGAACCGCTCGAAGCGGCTGAAGATGCGGACCGCGCGCGTAATCATGATCATCTCCTCCGCCGCGCCGCCAGCAGCCGCAGCAGTACGTGGCCGGCCATGCCGAGCGCGGCGAGCGCCAGGGCCAGCAGGCCGATGCGATCGAGCGTGGGCGTATCGCCCCGGCCGGGCATGTAGAAACCGGCCAGCGACGCCAGCCGCCCCTCGCGGGCATGGCACTCGCCGCAGCCCAGCGCGTTTTCGGCGGGCGCCACCATGTGGGTGATGGGCCACCAGGATTCGGTCTCGATGAAGCCGTACTTGCCGCTGTAGGGCTTGCCGTTGCTCTCCATGCCGGTGGCGATGGCCCGCCCGAAGTCGTAGTTGCCCCAGTAGGCGTCCTCGTCGTCACCCCACAGGTGCATGTAGACCAGGGTGTTGTTGCCCTTGTCGTAGGGCTGGAAGGTATGCACGCGCTTGAACGGCCAGATGCGCGCGGCGGGGTCGTCGGAGGCGCCGGAGAAGCTGTTGATGGGGATGGGCTGGGCGGCCGGATCGAAGTGGGTGTCGATGGTGGTGTAGCGCATCCGGCCGTCGAACCAGGCGTATTCCGGCGCGCTGTTCTCGGTGTAGGTGAAGTCGCCCTTGATGGACTTGTAGGTGGCGCGCTCCTCGCCGTTACCCTGGATGTAGTCGTGCTCCTTGTAGCCCTCGCCGTTGCGCAGCCGCCCGGCGGTGCGCCAGTCCCAGCCCACGATGGTGGCCACGCCGCCGCGGGCGATGGCGGGGATGTGGCAGGTCTGGCAGGCCACCCGGTCCACGTGGCCGTTGAGCTTCATGCCCCGCAGGCTGTCCATGGGGTGGGGCGCGTCGCCGTGGCAGGACTCGCAGGTGGCCACGCCGCGGCGCAGCCCGGGACGGCCGGTGCCGCCGGTGTCGCGGGCATGCATCTGGTAGCGGCTGCCGGCCAGCTGGTGCTCGCTGCTGACGTGACAGACGGTACAGGCGAAATCGGCGCCCTTGTCGTCCATGTGCACATCGAGCGAGCGGTCGGCGTGAATGAGGGAGGAGTCGAGATCGCCGTGCTTCACCCCGTCGCCGCCGCCGCCGTAGAAGTGGCAGCTGCCGCAGTTCTCGCGCCCGGGCAGGCCGACGCTCTGGGCCACCGCCGGCCAGTCGATGGGGCCCTTGTCCTCGAACATGACGGCGCAGGCGTCGTTGCCGCGGGAGTTGGGCATGCGGTAGTAGGTGCCGGTGCGGTCATGGCAGACCAGGCAGTCGATGTTGTCCGCGTTGCCGAAATCGAAGCTCTCGTCCTTCCAGCCGTAGCCGGCGTGGCACTGGGCGCACATGCCCTCGTTGCCCCGGGCGTTGGTGCAGAAGTTGTTGACCAGCGTCTTCTTGCCCAGCTTCTGGCCGGTCTCCGGGTTGGTGTACTCCCAGGTCCAGTGGATGGTCTTCATGACCTGGTGGCCGGCCTCGTTGTGGCAGGAGAGGCAGGCGCGGGTCACGTCGGGGCCGCCGGTGAAGGGGCCCTGGAGCTCCTCGAAGCGGCTGTGATCGGCGGTGGAGGGGCCGCGGCTTTCGGTGGGCACCGTGGTCGGATTGAGCCGGAAGTGCATGTCGACATCGGGGTGCCCGGCAGCCGTGCCGGCGGACGAGGATTGCGTCTCCGCGCCGACGGGGCCGGCGCTCAGCGCCAACAGCGCCGCGAGGGCAATCCCGACGGGCCCTCGGGTAAGGTTCAGCCAGTGGAACATATTGATCTCTCTCACGCTTCCCGGATCGGCATGCGCCCGGAAACTATTATCGGGACCGGCCGGAGCCTGCCTGGCCAAAGCCCACATGTACCTATATGAAACAACAAACCCGTCCACGCATGAATGCGAATTCGCAATCGGCGCCTGAAAAGCCCAATGCACTCGGCGGATTACCGCGCACGGAACGGCTCCTTCCGGCACCGACAAATCATCGGCCGGGCACGTGTCCGGCCTGGAGGGCGGCGAACTCCTCCGGAGTCAGGGAACCGTCGCCGTCGGTGTCCGCGGCGCTGAAATCCACCGCCTGGCCCAGGCCGCGCATGGGATACCCGGCCGCCGCACGCTCGGCGATGCGCCGGTTGCGGCCGTCCACGTACTCCTGTTCCGAGATCCTTCCGTCCCCGTCGGCATCGAACTCGGCGAAGCTGGGCATGTTGGCGCCCTGTCCCATGCCCTGTCCCATGCCCTGTCCCATGCCCTGTCCCATGCCCTGTCCCATGCCCGGCCCCATGCCCTGCCCCATGCCCTGCCCCATGCCCTGTCCCATTCCCTGCTGGCGCTGCTGCCGGCCCAGCTCCAGCTCCGCGGGCGTCAACCGGCCGTCGCCGTCGGCGTCGAAGTCACTGAATTCGGGGCTGCCGGCCATGCCGCCCATGGGGCGGCCCGCCTGGGCCCGCTCCGCCAGGCGCCGGTCGCGGACACTGCTGAACTCCTGCTCGGTGACACTGCCGTCCCCGTCGAGGTCATAGGCCGCGAAGGGTATCGGGCCGCTGGCCGGAAGCGGGGCGGGATCGGCGGCGTGCAGCGGGGTGATGCCGGCGCAGAGCAACAGGGCAAGGGCGCTGTGGAGGAGAGGTTTCATCGGGTGGGCTCCATGACTTGATGGGTGTGGGGGGGGCTGTCCGACCGCTGCCGGGCCGTGGCGGGCGACATCCCCGGAACGGCGCCCGGACATGGTCCGCACCGCCCTCCCGTCGCGGCGCCGGGAAGGCGGTGCGGGGCGGTCATGACCTACCGCTTCAGTGGGTACCGATGTCGCCGTGGGGGGCGTCCCCCATCAGGCGCCGGAAAGCCTCGCCGTCGAGGTGGACGAGATCCTCGTGGTCACCGGCCTCGAACCAGATTTCGGGGGCGGCGAGGAGCCGTTCGTCCACCACCGCCGGCAGATCGAAGGCAGCGGCCACCGGCGGCACGGCGCCGACAGCGCAATCGGGAAACATGCGTGCGATTTCCGCCTCGGTGGCGAGCCCCAGGGGGCGCCGCAGCAGGTTGTGGATGCGAGAGAGGTGCAGCCGCTCGCTGGCGGGCACCGCCGCCAGCAGGTAGCCCTCGTCGTCCTCCAGCAGCACCGCCTTGGCGAGCTGCCCGGCAGGTACGCGGGAGGCCGCCGCGGTGGCGCGGCTGTCCTCGGTGTGGGGGTGGGGGATTACCTCGTAGGGGATGCCCTTGAGCTCGAGATAGTCCCGGAGTCGTGCGGAGATGGCCATGTTCACCTCCCCCGTGACTGGCACGGATAGGTACTGACTACTGAACTATAGACCCTGGGGCGGCGATTGCAGCGTCCCCGCGCCCCCACTCCTCCCCCTCAGGCCCCCTCCGACTCCGCGGCCCAGACCTCGCGGGAGAGGATGGCCGCGCCGTAGGCGGTGGTGATCTGGGCGATGTCGGGAATGATCAGATCCCGCATCAGCTCCTCCCGCATCGCGGTCGCCAGGCCATGGTTGAGGGCCGGCCCCCCGTCGAAGTAGACCTGCTCCTCGATGCCGACGCGCCGGGCCAGGCGGACGGTGCGGCGGGCGATGGAGTAGTGCACCCCCGCCACCACCTCCTCCTTGCTGTAGCCGCGGGCCAGCAGGCCGATGATCTCCGATTCGGCGAACACCGCGCAGGTGCTGTTGATGGTGGGCGGCGCGCCGTCCAGGCGGACGTGGTACTCACCCAGCTCCTCGAGATCGATCTCCAGGTTGCGGGCCACCATCTCCAGGAAGCGGCCGGTGCCCGCGGCGCACTTGTCGTTCATGGCGAACTGCACCACGTTGCCGTCGCCGTCGATGCGGATGGCCTTGGAGTCCTGGCCGCCGATGTTGATGATGGTGCGCACCGTGCCGTAGGGGGCGCCGGCCCTGAGGGCGCCCACGGCGTTGGCGGTGATCTCGCTGATGGCCTCGTCGGCGTCGCGGTAGAGCTTGCGGCCGTAGCCGGTGGCGGTCACGAAGGCGATCTGCCCGCGCTCCATGCCGCTCTCCTGCAGCAGCCGCTGGAAGGCCTCCTGGGCGTTGCGGTGGAACTGCCCGCCGCTGGGACAGGTGGTGGAGGCCACCAGCTTCTCGTCCCTGTCGACGAGGGCGATCTTGATGGCGGTGGAGCCGATGTCGATGCCGGCGAAATGGTTCATTGGCGCCGCCTCCTCCGCGAGCGCAGCGACTCGATGAACGCCTCCACCCGGGTGGAGAGCTGGCCCACGTCGTCGGGACTGTAGTCGGTCTCCACGTAGAGGCAGGGCAGGCCGGCCTCGGCCAGGGCGCGGCTGACGGAGTGGTGCTCCATCTCGTAGACCTGGCAGCCGGCGAAGGCCTGGTAGACGACGCCGTCCACGGCGTGGGTGCGGGCCAGGTCCAGCAGCCGGCGCAGGCGATCCCCGTTGCTGGTGAAGATGGGGCAGGTGCAGGGCTTGAGGTAGCGGTCCGCCACCGCGTCCACCATGTCGTAGAGGTTCCACTCGTCCACGCTGACCGCGTCGTTGAGCATGCGGTTGGCCGAGCAGGTCTCGTCGGCCACGATGACCCCGCCCGCCTGCTCCACGAGCACCGGGATCTTGAGGTTGGGGAACACGGGCGGCGAGCCGGTGAACAGGATTCGCGGCGCCCGTCGCAGGGCGGCGGAGATGCCCGCCTCGCGGCGGGCCTCGAGCTCCGCCACGAGGGCGTCGACCGCCCCGGTCCAGCGCTCCAGGTCGTCGAAGAAATAGGCGTTGGTCACCAGGAACGCGTCCTTGCCCAGGAGCAGTGCCGGCGACTCGGCGCGCAGGCGCTGGAGCCGGCGATAGGCGGCCTGGGCGCGGCTGACGGCGAGAATCGACTCGCGCAGGGAGGCGCGGGTCACCCGGCCGCCGGTCATGCGCTCGGCGGCGCGCACGAAATCGCGCACCGAGGCGCGCCAGAAGGCGCGGGCGTGCTCGCTGTCCTTGGAGGGCGGGAACTCCAGGTGGTGCACCTGGCAGCCGAGCTCCTCCATCATCTGGCCGGCCTTCTTCTTCTGGTCGCAGGTGGTGAGGTTGACCACCCGGTCCAGGCTGTCGAGCCAGGCCGGCCGCTCGTCCTGCAGCAGGCCGAGGGTCGCCTTCACCAGCGAGCAGGACTTGGCCGGCATGAAGTCGGCGCCGGCCAGGTCGAAGGCGTGGGAGCCGCTGCACAGCCGCACCGGGACGCCGCCCGCCGCGCGCACGATCTCGTCGGGCACCTGCACGCAGGTGGTGCCGACGAGCGTCCCCTCCGGCTGGGCCCGCCCGCCCTCGCAGTAGACCCGGTGGAACAGCTTGTAGAAGTAGTCCATCGCCGCCGGGTTGTCGGGAAACTCCCGCTCCAGGGTGGCCAGCGCCTGGGCGGACTCGCGGATCTGCTGGGCGAGGACGGCGGCGCGCCGCCCGCCCTGGGGCGCCGCGCTCATTGGCCACCCCGCTGCTGCAGCCGCCGGAAGAAGCCCGCCTCGGTGGCCTCGTAGACGGGGATGCCCATGAAGGTGGCCTTGAGACAGCCCTCCTCCGGACAGGCGGCGACACACTTCAGGCACATCATGCAGTCGTCCTCGATCAGGGTTTTCCGTTCCACGTCGTCGGCGATGGCCTTGATCTGCATGTCGCAGACCCGGTAGCAGTCGCCGCAGCGGGTGCACTTGTCCCCGTCCTTGCGCAGCTTCAGCAGGGCGATGTTGGAGAACAGCGCCTGCAGGGCGCTCATGGGGCAGAAGAAGCAGAAGAAGCGCTTGTTGACGAACGCCCCGACGAAGAAGATGCCCAGGATCGCCATGCCCAGGCTGGTCATGACCAGGGCGGTCCGGGTGGAGAAGTCGAGCGTCCACTGGGAGAAGTCGCCGGTGAAGGCGGGGATGACCATGCGCGCCGGGCAGATGGTGCAGAAGGGGGTGGCCATGTCCTCGGGGACGTGGGGCAGCCCCTCCACCGGGTTGCCGATGGCGAAGGGGATCAGGATCAGCAGCACCAGCAGGACGTACTTCACCTTCTTCAGCCGGGTGAAGCTCTCCAGGCTGTAGACCGAGTAGCGCAGCCGCAGCCGCCGGCGCAGGGCGGTCATCCAGTCCTGGATGGTGCCCAGGGGACAGACATAGCCGCACCAGGCCTTGTTCAGCACCAGCAGCCAGGCGAAGAAGGTGAGGAAGCCGAACACCAGCCCCAGCACCCGCCAGCTGAACAGGCTCTCCCAGGGGATGTGGGTCTGGTGCTGCAGCGGCAGCAGGAAGCAGACCCCGCCCCGGCCGGCGTCGTTGAAGCCGCAGGCGAACACCGGCAGCGAATTGCCCAGATCGATGTAGAGGTAGCCGCCGTAGACCAGCAGCACGAAGGCGAAGAGCTGGAACCAGGTCCGGAAGCGCTGGATGTCCGCGCCGTTCACGAACGCCCTAAGCCTTTTCATCGAACGCCTCCCGCCGCTCCGGGCGCCGCTGCCGCAGGCGGTAGTGGTAGACCCCGCCCACGGAGAGGGAGGCGGCGAAGAGCATCACCCCGAGCCCGTAGAGATAGGACTGGTACTCCCGCCCGGCGGGGTAGTAGGTGCCGGCGAGCGAGGCGCTGTAGTGCACCTGCGTATAGGCGCGGCCGTCGAGCTCGCCCGCCTGGGGCTGGCGGTACTCGGCCAGGACCAGGTAGTCCTGGCGCCGGCGCTTGTCGAACTCCGACCAGTCGGTGTAGTAGTCGCGGACCATCCGGAACTCGGCGCGTCCGTCCGCCCCCGTGGTCACGGTCTTGCTCCAGCCGGTGTTGGAAACCAGCCGCACCTCGGCCCCGGCCACCGGCTCGCCCTGGCGCAGGGCCAGGAAGGCGATGGCTTCGCCCGAGACGGCGCGGCTGTGGAAATCCTCGTCCGGCCTGCGCTCGCGGATCAGCTCGAAGGGCACCCCGGCGGTGATCCGGGGCGGCATCCGCGCCTCGGTGAAGCGCCGGTCATGGCCGTTGGCGCAGCTGTGCATGAGCACTTCCGCCTTCACCACCCGGGCCTCCAGGGTTCCATCGCGGACCTCGCGGCTCAGGAGATAGGCGTTGTAGAAGCCCTCCTCCGGCATCTCGAAGCGGATGCCGCCGCCGGCGTCCGCGCCGAAGGGCTTCGGCGTCACCGGGTCCGGCCCCGGGCCCTCCGCCACCACCGCGCCGGCCGGCACGGGCACGTAGGCCGCGCGGGCCGGATCGTCACCGGCACGCAGCCACAGCCGCTTGGCGGTGACACCGCCCCGGCCCCGCTCCACCAGCCCGCCATGGGCCCTGCGGGTCTTCCCGGCCCATTCGGCGGTGGGCGGGAGATCGGAGAACCAGAGCGGTTCGGTGGCCGCCGCGAGGGCGGGCATCAGCAGCAGGGGCACCAGCAGCAGGGCGCCGCGGAATCCGGGCATGGGCGATGACTCCAGGGGTCAATGAACCGGGCGGCGGCACCGCTGCTGCGGCCGACCGCCTCAACACGGTGGTTCAGCAAGGACCACGCCAGTTCGCAAGCCACTGATAGTTGTAGGGACAAGCACTCCAGGACTGGAGCGACGTGCGTTATTTCGCACAACGAAACGCGCCGATGTCGTCATCTGGCACACCGGTCGATCGCGCGGGTTTCCGGCCCGCCGGGGTGGAGGAGAGCGGGAGGCGTCCGCTACGCCTGCCGGAACCCCCGGCAGGGGCACGATTCGGCACGGCGGCAGCATCCCGCACCGGGCGGTGAGCGGCGGTCCGGCGACCATGTCCCGGTGCATATCCACCCCCGCCACCACCATGGGCGCCGGCCGGCGCTCCATGGAGGCCGCCTCCATGAGTCACATCCCGTTGTTTCACAAGAGATAAAACCGTTGCGCCCCACTTGGCACGCTCTCTGCTGAAGTAGGTGCAACAGCGTTAGCGCTGCCGGAACGACACCCGAACCCATGCCCACAGAGGAGCAGACAGCATGAAAACCATGACCCTGGCGATTTTTCTTCTCGCACTGACCAGCGGCGCGGCCTTCGCCGGCCAGCGCGGCAGCATCAGCACCGACCTGATCTACGGCGGCGGCCTCGCCCACCTGCAGGAGGCCCCCTACCAGGCCCCCGGACCCCACCGGGTGGACCGTGGGCAGATTGACACCAGCATGCTCTACGGCGGACCGGCGGCGCTGACCCGCCCGAACGCCTGGCAGGCGCCCGGCCCGCACGTGGTGGACCGCCAGCAGATCGACACCGACCTGCTCTACGGCGGCATGTCCTGATGCCCACCCGGGACACCGGGCCGGGCGGCTGATGCCGCACCGGAACCGGTTCACGGGAGTCATGAAAAAAGAAGGGGGCCGGCATTGCCGGCCCCCTTCCGGTCCATCTCTCGCTGCGGCCCGCCGTGTGCTCCGACCCTCCCTGTGGCCGGCCTGTCCGCATTTCCCTGAACATCCCTGTGGGGACATCCCTGTCGCTCTCGCGGCAACGTCACTGTGGCCGGCATCGGGAGCCGCCGGGGCGGCGGGCAGCGACCCGCCGACGATTGGGAGGGGGTACGCCCGCGAAGTCACGTCGCACTGCGCCAGCCCCCGGGTGGCTCCTCTGTTTCAGCGGGCACGGAGAACCCCGGCCCGGCCTTCACCCCCCCGAGAGTCGGGCACCGGCGGGCACGGGGGGCTCCCCATGACTGCCGACCGGACCCGGGCTGGAGGGTGGCGAGTCCGCGGCCCGACTCCGGCCCTTACTGCTGCGCGGGCTCGGTGGTCTCGAAGGCGCTGAACTCGGCGGCATCCAGGCTGCCGTCCTTGTTGGCGTCGGCCGCCTCCCACAGGGTGGCGACATCCTCGCGCAGCGCACCCTCTTCCTTGCTGATCAGGCCATCATGGTTGGTATCCATCTGCTCGAAGCCCGTGGCCGGAGCCTGGGCCTTCTCCTCCATGCCGGCGGCGAACGCGGCGCCAGTGGCGAGGGCGAGGATCAGGGCGGCGGATGCGAACTTGATGTTGGTCATGGCTTTCTCCTTGGCTGGGTCCGATAGTGGCTGCGAGTGAGATATCGCGTTGTTCCTTGACCCCGGGTTGCGGGAATCCTCGCCAGGACCCATGGCAACCCTCGTGCCAATCCGGCTTTTTCCTCGCCGGATTAACGGGATAGGGAGCGGCAGGCGGGAGAGGACCGGCCGGGGCCGGGCGCCGGGCACCCGCAACCGTCGCCGGACGGCGACAGGCCCTGGCGCGGCATGCCGCAAGCGCCTGAAAGTACACGAACCAGGGTGTCGCGATACGACGACACCCACGCCAGGGATACGCCGGAGTGAAGCGCACGGGGAGACACTGCCTGCTGCTGGCCTGCATCCTCGCCGACGGCAACCGCCTGGTGGTGTCCGTGTACGCCATCCGGGAGCTGCGCATCGGCGGCAAGTGCACCCTGCACGACGTGGAAGCGGCGGTATTCCCCGGCCGCATCCGCCAGATCCTCGGTCTCAGCGCCCTGAACCGGGCCGCCCCCTTCATCTTCCCGGTCGAACCGCCGCAACTGGTGCTCAGCCACTGCAGCGGCCTGGCGGAGGCCGGGGCGGAACCGCTCGCGGACAGCACCCGCCCGCCCGGCGATGAATCACCCACCTCCCTTCGGTGACATCCGCAACTCTGCGCGGTCCAATAAGTTACGTCAGTTCACGGAATCTCCACCCGGACCTGCCAGACTTGGGAACGCGGGGGGAATGTTTTTTTCGACTGCGACAACGGATGCGGGGGATTTCCCGGCACGATGTCCGCCACGCCGCCTGCAGGCATGAAACATGCTTGGCAATCGCGGCCATAACCAGAATGAAGATTGTTCCATCAAGGAGGGTTCCATGGACAGATCCATGATCGTCGGGGTGGTCGTCGGTGTTGCGGTCGCCACCGCCGGCGGCACCATCGCCGGCTACAACCTGCTCAGGAAAGGGCCGACCGAGGCCCAGGTGCTATCGGTGCAGGAAGTGACCCGGACCGTCAGCACGCCGCGGGAGGAGTGCCGGGACGTGGCCGTCACCCGCCAGCGCCCGGTGCAGGACGAGAAGCGCATTGCCGGCACGGCCATCGGCGCGGTCGTGGGCGGCGTGGTGGGCAGCAAGATCGGCGGCGGCAGCGGCAAGACGCTCGCCACCATCGCCGGCGCGGCGGCCGGTGGCTACGCCGGCAACCAGGTGCAGAAGAACCTGCAGCAGCGGGATACCTACACCGAGACGCAGCGTGAATGCGACACGGTCACCGATTCCCACGAGGAACTCGTCGGCTACGACGTGGAGTACCGCCTGGGCGAGCAGGTCGCCACGGTGCGCATGGATCACCACCCCGGCGAAACCCTGCCGGTGAAGGACGGCAAGGTGGTGACCGACGCCCCGGCCGTCGGCCCGACCGCCGGCAACTGATCCCCACCCTGCCGGGCCGGGAGCGGCAGCTTCCGGCCCGGCATCCCCGGTTCAATCCCGCGCGGGAGCGCATGTCCGGGCCATCGCCCCCGGGCCCCGTCCGCCGGCCTCAATTCCAGACTAATGAACTATACTTTATCTCCCGCCCCGATCCCCGCAACCCCATGGGGCGGTTGACAGTACGCGGCTGACAGGACGTCGACCCCAACCATCGGTTCGACCGATAAGGAGTCTGTCGTGGCCCGTTACTACATCGACTGCCGGGACTATCCGAGCCCCGATATCCACTGCACCGTGGCCCTGAGCGCCGATTCCGAGGAGGAGCTCCTCGAAGCCGCCGTCCAGCACGCAATCCAGGTCCACGGCCATGCCGACAACACCGAGTTCCGGGAACAGATCCGCCGGGAGTTCAAGCACGGGACACCGCCCGGATAACCGGTACGGGACAGGCCGATCACGGACCCCGCGCAAGCGGGGTCTTTGCCCCGCCGGGAGCAGGCGGCCGCCTCTGCCCCGTCATCGGAACACCACCGGCCAGATCTTCCAGATCATCCAGCCGGGGATGGCGACGGCCAATGCCAGGGCGAGATAGAGCAGCAACGGGCACAGGTGCGGGAAATGGGCGCACGGCCGGCGCAGCGGACAGACCACCCTGAACGGGCAATTGTGCTCGGACACTTCCCTCCCGCCTTCCTGCCCGGCGCGCGAACCCGGGGCAACGTGAGGGCCCGCAGGATGGGCAGGTCAGATGCGATGCTGGTAACGGACTCCCCCGGCTGATCCGGGCACCCTCGACGGGTTCCGGCGTTTCAGCCACCGGCGCCGCTTTTCAGACCGTACACCCTGAGTATAGGTGGAGCGCCGCCGGCATATGGGCCAGTCCGCGGAGCGGGCGCGGGGTCAGGCGTCACTCCCGCTCCACCAGGCCGCGGTAGCTGTGCCAGGTGGCGTAGCCGAGCACGGGGAACAGCACCACCATGGCGACGAAGAAGGTGAGGATGCCGATACCCGTGAGGGCGACGATGAAGGCCGCCCAGATGGTCATGGCGGGCAGGTTCCGGGCCACCACGCGGGCACTGGCGCGCACGGCGGCCAGGGGGCTCGCGTCGCGGTCGACGATCAGGGGGATGGCCACCGCGCTGATGCAGAATACGGTCACCGCCAGCAGGAAGCCGATACCGGTGAAGTAGAGCACCACCCAGGGATCGCCGCCGCCGTGGAACAGGCCCAGGTAGCTCTCCATGGAGGGCGGCGCCGCGCCGGTCTGCAAGTCGTACAGCAGCGCCGAGAGGCGCAGCCAGGCCAGCATGATCAGGGCCAGCACCACCGCGAACAGCCCCAGGTGAACCCGGCGCCGCAGCAGCAGGCCCACCCCCGCGGCGATGGATACCGTATTCCCCCGCTCCAGCTGCCGGGCGGCGGTGTAGAGGCCGGCCGCCAGGAACTGCCCCACCAGGAGCAGCCCGCTGAGGAAGGCGACCGCGAAACCTGGCAGTTCCCGCGCCAGTCCGAGCACCGCCAGGCAGGCCAGGGAGAACAGGACTCCGTAGAACAGGCTCGCGCCGGGGGCGGCCCGGAAGGTGCCGAAGCCCGCGGTCAGCCAGTCCAGCGGCTCGCTCAGGTCCACCCGGGGCTGGTCGGCGTTCCCTCCGGAGAGCGGTTTGCGCGCGTTCAGGGTCTCGGCGCTCATGACTCACCTCCGGCGGACGGGGACGCGCCGGCGCGGATGCTCTGAATGACGCCGGGAAGGAGAACGAGGGGAACCAGCACCAGCAGCAGGGGGACGGCGGCACGGGCGCCGGTCCCGGGGTCCGTCATGAGTACGGCGGCCAGGTGGATGAAAAACACCCCGGCGGCGACGGCGCCCAGGGCGCGCCCGGCCATGAGCCCGGCCAGCATGCCCAGCACGGCGTAGGGCAGCACCCCCGCCAGCAGTACCGGGACGTCGAGCCGGTAGTAGTCGCCCGCCACCGAGACCAGGGCGCCGGCGAACGCCAGCGCGAGGCCCAGGGCGATGGCGGCGAGGGTGATGCGGATGGTCGTGTTCGGGTCGTCATTCATCACGGCCCCCTCCTCTGGCTGTCGGATCGGTGGGCGCCGGCGGCAGGCCGGCCCTTGCGTAGCCTCATCCCTATCGGAGTTCCCCGGACGTCCATTGTTCCCTACCATATTAGTCAAGCATGACGGGGGTAGCCCATGCGGGCAAGCCGGGACGCGGCATCCTGGCGCTTCCGGGGCGGCTCTGAAAGTACCTCCAAGGGTGCAGCAGTACACTAGGCTAGTACCATGACACCCGGCGCAACCGCCCGGAATCCCGGCAACACGGCAACACGGACAGTGATGGAAACCAGGCACTCCCCGCTCCAGCGCAACGGCGCCACCGGTCCGGCACTCCCGGGGGGCGGTCATGTCCGCTGACGCCGCGCCCGGACCGGTGCTGGACGCCGGGCTGGCGGACTTCATCCAGCACCACGTCTCCATGAACGCGGCCGCCCGGGACCGGGACAACCGGCCCACGGTGGCGCGCGCCTACGGTTGCCGCGTGGCGCCGGATCGGCGCGAACTGACCCTGCTGTTCCCGGCCGGGCACTGCCCGGCCCTGCTCGCCTGCCTGGCTGAAACCGGGACGCTGGCGGTGGTCTTCAGCCGGCCCAGCACCCATGTGACCATCCAGCTCAAGGGTCGCTGCACGGGGTCGGCGCCTGCTTCCGCCGCGGACCGGGCGGTGGTGGACGCCTACCGGATCTCGTTCATCGAGGAGCTGGCCTCCCTCGGCTACCCGCCCGGGTTCGCCCGGGCGATGGTGCCGCCGGCGGACACGGAGTGGGTGGCGGTCGGCTTCGCACCCGAGACCCTCTACGACCAGACCCCCGGGCCCCATGCCGGCCGGCGGATGGAGCGCCGGGAATGAGCCTGACCCTGGACGCCATCCGCGGCTGCCTGGAGGGGGTGATACCCGCCGTCATCGCCACCAGCGCACCCGGCGGCGAGCCGAATGTCGCCTATCTCTCCCAGGTTCACTACGTGGACGGCGGCCACGTGGCGCTTTCGTTCCAGTTCTTCAGCAAGACCCGCGAGAACATCCTCGCCAATCCCCGGGCCGTGGTGCAGGTGGTGGATCCGGACACTGCCGCGCACTACCGCCTCACCCTGCACTACCTGCGCACGGAGACGGCCGGACCGCTGTTCGAGCACATGAAGGCGAAGCTCGCCGGCATCGCCTCCCACACGGGCATGGGCAAGGTGTTCCGGCTGCTGGGGGCGGACATCTACCGGGTCGAATCCATCGAGGCGGTGGGTGGGGGACAGCCGTCCTGCGCGCAGCCGGTACGCAGCCGCCTGCCGTCGCTGCGCACCTGTTCACGGGAGCTGGCCGCCTGCACCGACCTGGACGGACTGCTGGAGGCGCTGCTCGCCGGGCTGGAGCGCGAGTTCGAGATCCGCCACGCCATGGTGCTCATGGCCGACCCGGTCCGCGGGCGGCTCTACACCGTGGCCAGCCGGGGCTACCCGGCCTCCGGCATCGGCTCGGAGATCCCCCTGGGCGCGGGCATCATCGGGGTGGCGGCGCGGGAGCGCACACCCATCCGCATCATGTACCCCGCCGGCCCCTACACCTACAGCCGGGCGCTGCGGGAGACCCTGCTGCAGCAGGAGCCGGAAGCCGACTTCGAAACGGAGATACCCTTCCCGGGCCTGCCCGCGCCCCAGAGCCAGCTGGCGGTGCCCATCCTGCTGGGCGGGGCGGTGCTCGGCGTGCTCTACGTGGAGAGCGGGCGGGAGCGGCGCTTCAGCTACGAGGACGAGGATGCCCTGGCCACCCTGGCCGATCACCTGGCGCTGGCCTTGCGGCTGCTGCAGGAGACCACCGAGGAGCCCGCTGCGCCCGGCCCCGCCGCCCCCGCCGGGGCCGACCGACGGGGGCAGGCGGTGGTCATCCGCCACTACCCGGCCAACCACAGCGTCTTCATCGACGCCGACTACCTCATCAAGGGGGTGGCCGGCGCCATCTTCTGGCGCCTGCTGACCCATTTCACCGGCGAGCACCGCACCGAGTTCAGCAACCGCGAGCTGCGCCTCGATCCCGCCATCGGCCTGCCCGACATCAGCGACAACCTGGAGGCGCGGCTGGTGCTGCTGCAGAAGCGCCTGCGGGAGCACTGCGACTTCCTGCGCATCGAAAAGACCGGCCGCGGCCGCTTCCGGCTGCGGGTGGACCGGCCCATCCGGCTGGAGGAGAGCGGCTGAGCCGCCACGGCGACGGCTTCACCCAGACGGGACCCTCGCCGGGCATCTTTCCGTCCCGACCTGCTGTCAATCGGAACCCGACCGGAATAAAATCACGGTTGTTGCGGCAAATCCGGAGGGCGACCGTCCAGGAGGGTGCCGCAAAAGGATGACGAGCCGGGGCCGGCGCCACCCGCCTGCGTCCGTGTGCCAACAATAATAGGGAACAACATGAACAAGCTGACTTTCGCCGCATCCGCGGCCGCCCTGGCCTTCGGGGCGCTGCAGAACGCCCACGCGGCCTCCTACGAGTACGTGGGTTCCTGGAACGTGGGCGAGGGCCCGCAATGGAGCACCAATCCCCCGGTCTACTCGGCCCAGGAGGCCGCCGCCCTCCTCTACGGCGGCAACCCGGAGGACTACGCCATCTCCACCGTCTCCGCCGATCCCGCCGACATCAACTACCTGGCCTACCTCGACGGCTGGGGCGACAGCCAGTACCTCTACAATCCCCAGCCCCAGGACTGGAAGCTCGACGTCGGCAACCCGGGCTACGACGATCCCGGCGGCAGCGGCACCGCCTACTCCGCCTATGTGCTCGACCACAGCTGCATGGATCGCTACAGCGATCCGAACGCGGTGTGCACCGACGCCTTCATCAACTACGCCTTCCTCATCATCCGCGGCGGGATGCCCATGACCTTCATGCCGCTGCTGCTGGAGGGCAGTGCCCGCAACCGGCTCGACACCCTCTACCAGCGCCGCGAGAGCACCGGCGGCGGGACGGATCGCCTGGCCCTGGCGGACGGACCCATCCGGCTGGCGGCGGCGGACACCGGCACCCGGACCGACGCCGGCGACACGGCCGGCACCATGGCGCCGGCCGGCACCGGTTTCTTCCTGGAGTCCCGCTACGCCGATTTCCAGCGCTCCGCCGATGGCGACGGCAACGGCCTGGACGGCTCCGGCTGGCAGTTCACCGCCGGCTACGACCAGCACCTCGGGGACAGCCTCATGGCCGGGGTGGCCCTGGGTTACGACAACCTCCAGGGCGACTCCCTCCTCGCCGGCAACAGCGCCGAGGGGGACATCTACAGCCTCTCCGTCTACGGCCGCTACGCCCCCGGGGGCTGGTATGCCGACGGGGCGCTCGGCTACGCCTACGGCGACTTCGACACCAACCGCGACGGCCACCGGGGCGGCACCAACAGCGATCAGCTCTTCGCCGAGCTGCGGGTGGGCACCCACCGCGACCTGGAGTTCGGGGTGACGGCCTCGCCCTACGCCGGGTTGCGCTACACCTGGAACGGCATCGACGGCTACCGCGAGCGCGGCGCCGGGGGCTACACCTACGACGACCATGACAGCGAGGCCGCCTACGGCCTGTTCGGCGTCCGGCTCGACTTCGGCAGCCACGCCAGCGGCGGCTGGGTGCTCAGGCCGTCGCTGGATGCGACCTTCAGCAAGCGCCTGACCGGCGGCAACGACGACCTGGACTACCTGGACGCTTCATCGAACCCCTCCAGCGCCTCCGTGCTGGACTTCGACGAGCGGGGCGCGGGCCTCAGCGCCCGCCTGGAACTGCAGCGCAGCCGGGCCTACAGCCTGCTGCTGGGCTTCGGTCTCGCCCACGGCAGCGAGGGCACGACCAGCAAGTCGGCCTACATCGGCGCCACCATCCCCCTCTGAACCCCGTCCGCGTCACCAGGCCAACCCCGCTCCGGCGGGGTTGGCTTTCCCTGCCGGCCGCCCCCGGTCTCAGCGCGCCGCCTGCCGGTTCGGCAGGTTCCGGGGCACGAAGTCGATGTAGGGGGTGTTGACCGCCACGCCCGGCGGGACATACTCCGGCGCGGCCTCGCCCGGCTCGCCCAGGGAGCGGATGAAGGCGTACACGGCGCGCAGGTCCTCATCGCTCATGTCCCGCAGGCTGAACCAGGGCATGGGGGGGCGCATCTCCCGCCGCGCCGCCTGCAGCCACTGAGCCTCGTCCAGGGACTGGGCGACGAGGCGCAGGTTGGCCGGATAGGTGGTGCCCCAGGGGCCGCTGAAGCCCACCGGATTGCCCCGGAGCCACTCCTCCAGCGGCACCTTGCCGCCCGATTCCGGGTAACCCCGGGTGTGACAGTCGTTGCAGCCGCTGGTGGACACCACGTAGCGGCCCCGCTCCACCGCGGCGGCGGAGTCTCCGGCGGCCTGCGCCCACCCACCCGAAAGCAGGGCGGCCGTGACCAGGCCGCCCCAGGCAACATTCCGAATCCTCATGGCAATCCTTCCTCTCCGCATATTGTTATGGATGCAACCGTTGGGCCGGCGGTGAGGCTCCCGCAGCCGGCAGATACCGTCCATGTGCAGTCTTTGAGCTTAGGGGGAAACGGGGCGGGGCACTGCTAAATGATGGCTAACAAAACCCTAAATATTTCTTAAACGGCGGGAATCCATGGGCACCCGGTGGCCACGAACCCCGCGGGTCGGGCGGCGGGGGAGTCCGGACCGCGGGGAAATCACCGGACCCGCGGGGCCGGATCACGCAGGATCATGGGCGGGTCGGAAAAGGGCGCCAGCCGTTCCATGAAGTCGACCAGTTCCAGCACCGGGGAGCGGCGGAAGAAGCGGATCATGGGCCGATCGAGCCAGATGCGGTCGGCATAGAGATAGACCTCGTAGGGCTTGTCGCCGATCCCGTCATCATCCCGGTCGAACCCCTCGTAGTCGTCCCAGTAGTTGCCGCGCCAATCGTTGTCGAGCACCGTGCTGAAGACGGTGACCGCCACGGGAAGAAAGTTCTCCTCGAAACGGTTGTCGTGGATGAGATGGCCACCCTTCTCGCCGTAGAAGTACATGGCGATGTCGTTGTAGGCGAAGTGGTTGTGGCGGATGTAGAGCAGATTCTCCGGATACACCGGCGAATTCGCCTCCAGGCCCACGGCGCAGTGCAGGATCTCGTTTTCCTCCACCACCACCTGGGAGCTCTCCTTGAAGGCCAGGGCGATGCCGGGCACCTTGCGCACATTCTGGATGCGGTTGCCGCGGATGGAGAGATCGTCGGAGTAGAGCGAGAAGATGCCGGTGATGTTGCCGCTGATGAGGTTGTGCTCGGCGCTGTTCTCCGGGGAATAGATGAACTCGATGGCGATGCGCCCGTCGCGGATGGTGTTGCCGATCAGGCGGTTGCCGGAGGAGTTGGTCAGCACGATGTCACGGACCCGGACCACCTCGTTGTTCTCGATGAGGTTGTCGTGGCTGTTCCAGAGGCGGATGCCGTCGCCCCGCAGGCTCAGGCCGACGTCCCTGGAGGTGATGCGGTTGCCGCGCACCGTCGCGTTGTCGGACTGCTGCAGGCTGATGCCGTGCAGCACATCGTCGATGACGAGATCCTCGAGCACCACGCCGTCGGAATCCTCCACCCACACCCCGCCATCCACCGCATCGTAGCCGTTGCCGGAGTGGGTGATGCGCATCCCCTTCACGGTGACGCCGTCGGAGCGGATGGTGAGGACCGTGCCTTCGCCCTGGCCGTCGAGGGTAACCTCGCCGCCGCCGTCGATGGTGATGGGCTTGTCGATCACCGCCGGCCCGCCATAGGTTCCGGGATCGAGCCGCAGCACGCCGCCCGGGGGCGTGATCGCCACGTAGATCTGCAGCGGCGGCAGCGCACGGGCGGGACCGGCAAAGAGCAGGGACCACAGCGCCAGCAGAGGTAACCAGGAATGTCTCACGTTCACTACCCGGTGAGGAGAACCCAGGGCCGAACCGGGGCAATGGCCAGCCCGCCGGTAGGAAAGGATAAGGTCGACAGTCCGGAGGGATCATTGAGCCCGGACAAGTTTATTCAACAAAATATCCTGGGCTGACAGATATTTATCAATTTTCCACCGGGCCGGCCGGGGCTTCGCGCCGTACGTCCGCGCCCTACTGGAGGCGGATATGCCAGCCGCGCTTCACCTGCTCGGCGATGCGCCCGAACGCGAGGCTGGCGGGATTGTCCGGGGATCGGATCAGGATCGGCGCGCCCGCGTCACCCGCCGCCCGCAGTTCGGGCTCGATGGGGATGGAGCCGAGCAGCGGGATACCCGTTTCCCGGCTCAGGGCCTCGCCGCCGCCGGCGCCGAAGATGTCGATGGGCGCCGCCCCGGGGGCGGCGCGGAAGCCGGCCATGTTCTCCACGATGCCCGTCACCGGGTTGCCCAGGCGCTGGAACAGGTGGATGGCGCGCCGCACATCCGCCACCGCCACCGCCTGCGGCGTGGTCACCATCACCACCTCCGCGGCGGGAATGGACCTGGCGATGGTGATGGAGGGATCCCCAGTACCCGGGGGCAGGTCCACCACCAGGCAGTCGAGCCGCCCCCACGCCACCTGGTCCAGGAACTCCTTCACCGCCCGTGACACCATGGGGCCGCGCCAGATGACCGGCTGCGCCTCGTCCACCAGGAACCCGATGGACATGATCAGCAGGCCGAACTTCTCGACGGGAACGAGGGCGTCCCCCTCCCGCACCGGCTCGGTGCTGATGCCGAGCATAAGGGGGATGCTGGGGCCGTAGACGTCGGCGTCGAGCAGGCCGACGCTGAAACCCCGCGCCGCGAGACCCAGGGCCAGGTTGATGGCGACGGTGGTCTTGCCCACTCCGCCCTTGCCGCTGGCGACGGCCACCACGTGCTCGACCTGTCCGATGCCCGCCATCGCCCGCCCCTACTCCGACACGTTGGGCGGGTCCAGATCCTCCGGCGGCTCCTCCGCCCGGCACTGCTCCCGCGCCAGCCACTCCTGCAGCATGGCCACGTGCTGCTCCTCCTCCGCGGCCATCTCGGCGGCGATGAAGCGCACGTCGGGATCCGGGGCGCTCTCGGCGACCCCAGCGTAGAAAAGCTGGCCGCGGGTCTCGTTGTGCAGCGCCAGCTGCAGGGCCTGGCAGCGGTTCATCAGGTAGTGGGTGTCCTCCGCGCAGGCCGATTCGGGTGCGTCGGGACAGGTCCACTTGAAGTCCCACGGGGCGATGGTGGGCAGCTCCAGCCCCGCCGCCCGCTGCTTCACCTCGCGGGCATGGGCGTCGCCGTAGCTGGCCAGCCGGTGGAACAGGCTGGCCACGTCGGGGTTGTTGTGCACCTGCATGGTGTCGGCCAGTTCGCGGTAGCGCTCCGCCGACTCCAGCTCCAGCTCCAGGGCGTGGGCCAGCAGTTCGCCCACCGTGGCGATGGTCTGGTCCGTTTCTGCGTTCATAGGCGGAACTCCTCCTCGATCTCCGCGATCGAGGCGCTGGCTTGGTTGCGCGGCTGCCACACGGGCAGCTCCTCGGCATAGAGAATGCCGGTGGTCATGCCATCGTCGGCCTGGAGGATGCGGGCCGCCTCCACGGCGTTGCCGGTGGGCTCCGCCTCGAGCCCGTGCACCTGTTCCTTCCAGTCGCGGTGATCGGGACGGAAGGTGGGGCACGGGCTCAGGACCTGGACGAAGGCGAAGCCCGGGTACTCGATGGCCGCCGCCAGGATGCGGGTCAGGCCGCTGGGGTCGCCGGAGAAGCCGCGGGCGATGAAGCCCGCCCCCGCGGCCAGGGCGATGGCGGCCGGCTGGAAGCGGCGCACCCCGGGGCCGTGGGGCGTCATCTTGCTGTCCATCCAGTCGGGCCCGGTGGTGGGCGAGGCCTGGCCCTTGGTCATGCCGTAGACCTCGTTGTCCATCACGATGTAGGTCATGTCCATGTTGCGGCGGCAGGCGTGGAGGAAGTGGTTGCCGCCGATGGAGAAGCCGTCGCCGTCGCCTCCCACCGCCAGCACGGCCAGGTCGGGGCGGGCCGCCTTCAGCCCGGAGGCGGCGGCCAGGGCGCGGCCGTGGACGCCGTGGAACCCGTAGGCATTGATGTAGGCGGGCAGGCGCGAGGAGCAGCCGATGCCGGAGATGAGGGCGGCGCGCTCCTTGGGCAGCCCCAGGTGGGCCAGCGCCTTGGTCAGGGCCGAGAGCACGGCGAAATCGCCGCAGCCCGGGCACCAGACCGGCTTGATGTCCGACTTGTAGTCCTTCGCCCTGAGGGCGGCAACGGTCATCATGTTCTCCTCCTCAGGCCGTGGCGGTGACGGCGGCGACGATCTCGCCCGGCCGCAGGGGCAGCGGTCCGGGGCGGGCGAGGGAACGGGCGCCGGCCGGCAGCGCCTGCTCGGCGTGCAGGTAGCGGAACAGCTGCGCGCCGTGGTTCTGCTCCACCACCCACACCCTTTCCGCGCCCGCCAGCGCCTCCGCCAGCGCCGCCCTTCGCAGCGGGGCCAGCAGGCGCAGGGCGATGATCCGCACCGGCGTTCCGCCGGCCTCCAGCCGCCCGGCGGCCTCCAGCACGGCCCCGGCGGTCGAGCCCCAGGTGACGATGGCCAGCGGACCGGCGCCGTGCAGCTCGGCCCAGGCCGGGCCGTAGTCGAATCCCTCCAGCTTGCGCAGGCGCTTGTCCAGCTGCGCCTGGTGATCGGCCGCCTGGCTCGAGGGGGTGCCGCGCTCGTTGTGCTCCAGCCCGTCGGCGGTATAGATCCCGCCCGGCACCCCCGGCAGGGTCATGGGCGAGACGCCGTCGGCGGTCAGGGCATAGCGCCGGTAGTCCTCCTCCGGCTCCTCCTCCACCCGCCGCGCCAGGGGCGCGGGGGTGCGCACGGGCGCCTCGGTAATCACCCGCGACTGTCCCAGGGACTGGTCCGAGAGCACCAGCGCCACGGTCTGCAGGTGCTCGGCCAGCTCCACCGCCCACTGGGTGGTGAAGACGCAGTCGCGGATGGACAGCGGCGCCAGCACCAGGTGCGGGGCATCGCCGTGCATGCCGTGGAGGGCGATGTTGAGATCCGACTGCTCGGACTTGGTGGGGATGCCGGTGGAGGGACCGCCGCGCATCACGTTCACCACCACCGCCGGAATCTCGCTCGCCACCGCCAGCCCCAGGCCCTCCAGCATCAGGCTGAGGCCGGGGCCCGAGGTGGCGGTCAGCGACGGCACCCCGCCGAAGGAGGCGCCGATGATCATGTTGACGGAGGCCAGCTCGTCCTCCGCCTGCAGCAGCGAGCCGCCCACCTGCTCCAGGCGCGGGGCCAGCCACTCCAGCATCTCGCTGGCCGGGGTGATGGGATAGGCGGCCACGAACCGCACCCCGCCGCGCAGGGCGCCCACCCCGCAGGCCTCGTTGCCGCCGATGTTCCAGCGCCCCTCCGTGCCGCCGCCCGGCGCCGGCAGGGCCACGAACGGCTCCGGCGCCAGGGCGTAGCCCGCCGCCACACAGGCCAGCGAGGCCTCCAGCACGCTGCCGCCCTTGTCGGCCAGCACCCGCTCCACCCCCGCCGCCAGCGCCTCCCGCGGCAGGCCGCAGATGGCGCCCACCGCGCCGAGGGCGACCATGTTGAGCCGCCCGCCGTCAATCGCCGCGGCCTGCTCCTTGAGCGGCAGCGGGACCTGCCGCGCGCCGCTCCCGGCAAGCGCCGGGGGCACCGCGCCCACCCCGGGATCGAAGAGGATCACGCCCTCCCCGTCGAGGGGGATTTCGTCGGCGAAACGGTTCACGTTGAGCCAGTCGAGCCCCACCAGGAGGTCGAACCGGTCCCCCATGCAGCCCAGCGGCTGCCCGCCGAAGCGGACCATGGCGGCCGACTCGCCGCCGCGAATCTGGGGACCGGAGGAGCGGGTCAGGAGTCCGTAGCAGCCCGCCCGGGCCGCCGCCTCCAGGAGGATGAGGCCGGCGGTGACAGCGCCGCTGCCGCCGGAGCCGGTGATGGCCACGGAGAGCGCGCGCGCCGAACTGGAGTCGGAATTCATTCCGGTTCTTTCCTTGCACAGAGAATGCCCAGCACGAAGCATAGGCCAACCGGCGCCCAAGTTCGCCGATGGAAATCAATCCCGCCCCGGGATCGGGGGGTCGCGGCCGGAACACGCCATGCCTCGCCGGTCCGGCATCAGCCGCCGCCGATGCAGGCCATCCAGCGGGCGGCGAGCGCCGCCATGGCGTCGGTGTCCAGCCCCAGCCGCTGCAGTTCGTCCCAGGTGGTGAAGCGCAGGGCGAGCGCCGTGGTGGCCTCCAGCGCCTGCCGATCAGCGGGCGCCGGCTTCCAGGCCGCCACCAGGTCGTCGCGCACGCCGGCCAGGTGGGCCTCGACCCGGTCCATGGGTCCGGCCAGCGCCGGCACCTGCGCCAGGTCGCGGTAGGCGGCCCGCCACATGCCGGCGGTACGGCGGTAATAGGAGTAGAAGTCCGCCAGCGCGGCCCGGCAACGGGCATCCGCATCCGCAATGCCTTCCCACTGCGCCGGGACCGGCGGCGGATGGAGCGACAGCCAGTGGCTGGTGCAGGCCTCGAACAGGCTCGCATCGTCGGGGAAGTGGCGGTAGACGGTCAGCCGCTGCACGCCGGCCCGCCCGGCGACGGCGCTCACCGTGGTGGCGCCGGGGCCGAGCTCCTCGTGCAGGGCCATGGCGGCCGCCACGATCCGGGCCCGGGTCTCGTCCTGCTTCGCCGCCCGCTGGCGGAGGGTGTATTTGCGCCTCTTCATTTCGGTGAGCATATATGTTCACCGAATTCTTGACAAGCGGGCCGGCGCCCGTCTAGCCTTTTCGATGAACACACATGTTCACTCATATAACCGCCGTGAAAACGGGACCCACCGCCAGAGAGGAACCACCCCATGAACGCTCCCCGCATGACCGCGCCACGCGCCGTGGCCCCCGACATCGACGGCCTCGGCACCTGGCTGCCGATACCCGGCTTCGGCCTGCTGGCGATCAACGCCTTCCTCATCCATGCCCCGCAGCCGGTGCTGGTGGATACCGGCCTGGCCAGCCAGCGCACGGAGTTCCTGGAGCACCTGCGCGCGCGCATCGACCCCGCCGCACTGCGCTGGATCTGGATCACCCACACCGACCTGGACCACATCGGCAACCTCGCGGCGGTGCTCGAGCTGGCGCCCGCGGCCCGGATCGTCACCACCTACCTGGGCATGGCGAAGATGAACCTGGCCGGCCTGCCTGTGGACCGGGTCTACCTGCTCAACCCGGGCCAGTCCCTGGACATCGGGGATCGGATGCTGCAGGCGGTCAGCCCCCCCTGCTTCGACGCCCCGGAGACCACCGGGCTGCTCGAAACCCGCAACCGCACCCTGTTCAGCGCCGACTGCTTCGGGGCGCTGCTGGAGGCCCCGGCGGAGAACGCCGCCGCCATCGAGCCGCAGGCGCTGCGGACCGGGATGGCGAGCTGGGCGCGGGTGGACGCGCCGTGGCTGGACCGGGTCGAGGCCGGCGCCTTCGGACGCACCCTGGCGGCGGTCCGGGCACTGGAGCCGGCGCGGATCCTCGGCAGCCACCTGCCGCCGGCGGAGGGCATGACGGAGACCCTGCTGGAAAACCTCGACGCCGCCCGCGCGGCGCCCGCCTTCGCCGGCCCGGACCAGGCGGCGCTGGAACGACTGCTCGCCGCGGCCTGAATCCCGGGGCGGGAACGAGCGAGGCGGCCGCGACGGCAAGCGCGGCCGTCGCGGCCAGGCCACCGCAAGGCCCCCGGAACGTGGCGGAGGAGGCCGGAGTCCGCACCGGGGAATCAGGGCCGGGCCACCCGGCCCCGCGTCAGGCGGGGCGGTCCCAGGGCGGGACCGCCCCGAACCGCTCGGCGAAGTAGGCCACGAAGGCGTGCACCTTGGGCGAGAGGTGGCGCCGCTCCGGGTAGACGGCGTAGACGGCCGTCTCCAGGGTGGCATGGCCCGGCAGCAGCGCCCGCAGGCGTCCCTCGCGCAGTGCGTCGCCCACGGTGAAAGTGGGGGTGAGGATGACGCCCAGCCCCGCCAGGGCCGCCTCGCGCAGCGCCAGGCCGCTGTTGGCGTTCAGGTCGCCCCGCACCGGCACCGCCAGGTAGCGGCCGTCGGGGGTGCGGAAGCGCCACTCCCGCGGGCTGTCCTGGTAGCGGTAGGCCAGGCAGTTGTGACCGGCCAGATCCTCCGGGACGGCGGGCGTGCCGTGACGCGCGAGGTAGGCGGGCGCGGCGCAGACCACGTGCCGGCAGGGCGCCAGGCGCCGCGCCACCAGCGTCGAGTCGGGCAGCTCGGCGATGCGCACCGCCAGGTCATACCCCCCCGCCACCAGGTCCACCTGCCGGTCGTCCAGGTTCAGTTCCACCTCCAGCCCGGGATGCCGCGCCAGCAATCCCGGCAGTGCCGGGGCGATGTGCAGGATGCCGAAGGACATGGGCGCGTTGAGACGCAGGGTGCCGCGCGGTTCGCCCTGCAGCCGCGACACCTCCTGCTCCGCCTCGTCGATGGCCTCCAGGGCCTGCCGGGCCCGGTCGTGGAACGCCACGCCCACCTCCGTGAGGGACAGCCGCCGGGTGGTGCGGTGGAGCAGCCGCGCCCCGAGCCGGTCCTCCAGCCGGGAGACGTACTTGCTCACCACCGCCTTGGAGAGCCCCAGCGCCTCGGCGGCGGCGGTGAAGCTGCCGGACCCGACCACCTGCACGAAGACCGCCACATCGTTCAGCTTGTCCATGGACCGCCCCGTCTATTGGTTAACATTCATGAACAGTCTATTCGATAGATCCCAGATTATTTAATTCGCGGCTGCTACTACGCTGTCACCCAGGTCGATGAACACACCACGCATCGGAGGTGACAGCATGAAAACCCGGACCCGTATCCTCGCCCTCGCCGGCAGCACCCGCGCCGGTTCCTGGAACCACCTGCTGCTCGAGAACGCCGCCGCCGGCGCGCGCCAGGCCGGCGCCGAGGTGACCGTCGTGCGGCTGCGGGACTATCCCCTGCCGCTGTTCGACGAGGACCTGGAAGCGGCCGGCGGGCTGCCCGAGCCCGGCCGCCGGCTGCGGGCGCTGTTCGCGGCCCACGACGGGCTGCTGCTGGCCTCGCCCGAGTACAACGGCTCGGTGACCGCGGTGCTGAAGAACACCCTCGACTGGCTCTCCCGGGGCCACGGCGGCGCCGCCCCGCTGAGCCTGTTCCGGGGCAAGTCCGCCGCCCTGCTGAGCGCCTCCCCCGGCGGGCTCGGCGGGCTGCGGGGCCTGGTCCACGCCCGCGCCATCCTCGGCAACCTGGGGCTGCTGGTGCTGCCGGAGCAGCTGGCCCTGCCCGCCGCCCACGAAGCCTTCGACGCGACCGGGCGGCTGCGGGACGGCCGCCGGCAGGCGGAGGCGGAGGCGCTGGGTGCGCGGCTGGCGGAGATCACCGCGCGACTCGCCAGGGACCCGCTGGCCACCGCGGCCTGAAACCGGGAGAGACCCATGGACAACACGGCATCCAGCATCGACAGCGGCCGCTTCGTGCGCCCCGAGAGCGCCTTCCGCAACGCGGTGAGCGCCGACGGCGCAAGCGGCTTTCCGGCGGTACCCGGCCGCTACCGGCTCTACGTCTCGATGGCCTGCCCCTGGGCCCACCGCACCCTCATCGCCAGGGTGATCAAGGGGCTGGAGCGGGTAGTGAGCGTCGGGGTGACCGATCCGATCCCCGGCACGCGCGGCTGGCGCTTTCCCGGCGCGGGCGATCCCGTCACCGGAGCGCGCCACCTGCGCGATCTCTACGAGCGCGCCGCACCGGGCTACGACGGCGTGGTGAGCGTGCCCCTGCTCTGGGACACGGTGGCGGGGCGGCCGGTCAACAACGAGTCGGCCGAGATCCTGCGCCAGCTGAACGGCGCCTTCGAGGCCTGGGCCCGGCCCGGCACGGATCTCTACCCCGCGCCCCTGCGCCGTGAAATCGACGCGGTCAACGGCTTCGTCTACGCGCACATCAACAACGGCGTCTACCAGGCGGGCTTCGCCCGCAGCCGCGGTGCCCGTGACGAGGCGGTGCGGCGACTGTTCGGCGCCCTCGATGCGCTGGAGGAGCGGCTGTCGCGGCAGCGCTGGCTGGTGGGCGAACGGCCCACGGAGGCGGACTGGCGCCTGTTCACCACCCTGGCGCGCTTCGACACCGTCTACCACGGGCTCTTCCGCTGCGACCTGCGGCGGCTCACCGACTACCCGGCGCTGTGGGCCTACACCCGGGAGCTCTACCAGCAGCCGGGCATCGCCGCCACCCTGGACCTGGCGCAGGTGAAGCGGCACTACTACCTGGGCCACCCGGAGCTCAACCCCGGCGGGGCGATGCCCGTCGGCCCGGACCCCGATTTCGGCGCGCCCCACGGACGCGACGCGCTGGGCGGGGGGTGATCGCCATGGAGCGCCTCTCCCTGCTGCTGGTTACCGGCATCCTGATCTCCGCCGTGCTCCTGCTGGGCAAGGCGGCGGCCGCCGCGGGGCTGCCGCCCCTGACGCCGCTGCTGTGGCAGGTGGCGGGCGGCGGTGCGCTGATCCTCGCCCTGGCGGCCCTGCGCGGCGACATCCCGCGGACGGACCGCCGCCACCTGCGCTACTACGCGCTCAGCGGCCTGCTGGGGGTGACCCTCCCCTACGCCCTGACCTACTGGGTGCTGCTGCACCTGCAGGCGGGACTGCTGGCGCTGCTCACGGCATTGTCCACGCTGTTCACCCTCGTCCTGGCCCGGCTGCTGGGGATGGAGCCCCTGCGCCCGGCCCGGGTGGCGGGGTTGCTGCTGGGGCTGGCCGGCGTGGCCGCCATCCTGCTGCCGCGCCTGGCGCTGCCCGGGGCGGGGGCCCTCGGCTGGGCGGTGCTGGCGCTGCTGGTCCCCCTCTCCCTGGCGCTGGCGAACATCTACCGCACCCGGGCCTGGCCGGCGGGCAGCTCGGCGCTGTCGCTGGCGGCGGGCACCCTGCTGGTCCAGGCGCTGGGGGTGGGCGCGGCCGGCCTGCTCGCCGGCGCCATCGCCTGGCCCGCCGCGGAGCACGCCGCGACCGCCTGGGCCCTGCCCGGCATCGCGCTGCTGTCCGCCCTCACCATCCTCGGCACCTTCACCCTGCAGCGGATCGGCGGGCCGGTCTACCTCAGCCAGCTCGGCTACGTCATCACCGCCGCCACCCTGCTGCTCGGTGCCCTGCTGCTCGGCGAGCGCTACCCGGCCCCGGTATTCGCCGCCACCGGCCTCATCGCCGCCGGACTGCTGCTGGCGAACGGGCGTCCGCGCCGGGTGACGGTGAGGGTGGAGTAGCCCGGCGCCACACCGGCGGGTCGCCGATAAGCTCGACCAGGAAGTCGATGAAGCTGCGCACCTTGGCGGGCAGGAAGCGGCGCTCGGGATAGAGTGCATAAAGCGCCGCCCCCTCTTCCTCTCCCTCGAACAGCACCTCCAGGCGCCCCGCCTGCACATCCTCGGCCACCACCCAGTCGGGCAGGTTCACCAGCCCCAGGCCGCCACGGGCGGCACCGAGAAGACTCTCCACGTCGTTGCTCAGCAGCGGCCCGTCCAGCACCAGCCGCTCCCCGCCCACCCGCCAGTTCACAGGCCCGGGAAGATCCCCGTATCCCAGACAGTCATGCCCCGCCAATTCCGCCGGCGACCGCGGCCTGCCGCGCTCCTGGAGGTAGGCGGGACTGGCACACGCCCACAGGCGGCTCGGTGCGATTCGCCGCGCCACCAGGCGGGAGTCCTCCAGCACCCCCACCCGGATGGCCAGGTCCACCTGTTCGGCGTGCAGGTCGACGAGACGATCGCTGAGACTGAGCACCACCCGCACGCCCGGGCAGCGGCGGTGGTACGCCGCCAGCATCGGGGCGACGTAACGGCGGCCGAAAGGGGAGACCACGTCCAGGCGCAGCGTTCCACGTGGCTCATCCTGGAGTCCGGACACCAGTTGTCCCGCCTCATCCACCTCCCCCAGGATGCGCCGCGCGCGCTCCACGTAACGCTCCCCCGCCTCCGTCAGCCGCAGGCGACGGGTGCTGCGCACCAGCAGGCGCACCCCCAGGCGCGACTCGAGCTGATCCACCTGCCGCGCCACCGAGGATGGCGCCATGTCGAGCCGCCGTGCGGCGGCTGAGAAGCTGCCGCTGTCCACTGTGGCGACAAAACAGCCCATGGCGTAAAGGAGATCCATGATCTTTGCGACATTAACAAAGGTGAACTGCAGATCATCCTATTTTTATGCGCAACAGACAAATGCAGCATCGCTCCCGGATTTCATCAGTCCGGAGAATGCCATGAACCCGCTGCCTCTTTTCGCCCTCTGCGCCTTCCTCGTCGGCCTCGACGCCCTGGTGGTGGTGCCGCTCGCGCCGGCCATGGCCGGCGACCTCGGCCTGCTCCCCGTCCACGCCGGCTGGCTGGTCACCGCCTACAGCCTCGCCTATGCCCTTGGCGCCCCCCTCTTCGGCCCCCTCTCCGATCGCCACGGCCGTGTGCCGATCCTCCAGGCGGGGCTGGTGCTGTTCACTCTCGCCACCGCCGCCCTCGCATTCGCCCCCGACGCCGTCTCCGCCTTGCTGCTGCGCGGATTCGCCGGCCTCGGCGCGGCGGCCATCACGCCGACCCTTTTCGCACTGCTCGGTGACAGTGTCCCGCCCGAGCGGCGTGGGCGTGCCACCGGAGTGGTCTACGGTGCGATGATCAGCGCCACGGTCCTCGGCGTGCCCGTGGGCAGCCTGGTGGCCGACATGGCCCGCTGGCCCTGGACCTTCGCCGGCGTGGCCGTGGCCGGACTGACGGCCCTGTTTCTGGTTGGACGCCGGGCGGGTCGCCTGGAGCCGGCAGTTCCGGCCGCCGACGCCTCCGGGCACTTCACCGACACCGTGACCGTCACGCTGTCGGACCGCAGGGTACGGTGGGCCCTGCTCACCACCCTGCTGTGGTATGCCGCCCTCTACGGAATGTTCGCCAACGTGGGCGTCCTCTACAGCCTGCGCTTCGGGCTGGACACCACCCGGATCGGCCTCGTTATCCTGGTGGCGGGCAGCGCCAGCGTGGTGGGCAACCTCCTCGGCGGCCGTCTTGCCGACCAGTTCAATCCCTGGCCGATCCTGGGACTAGCCGCCCTCTGCGCCGGGGGTGCCGTACTGCTCCTCGCCCACCTGGACGAACGGCTGCTGCAGGCAGCCCTCGGGCATACGGTCTGGGCCTTCCTGGTGGGCCTGGGCTCGGCACCGCTGATGGCGCTGGTGACCGGCCTGCGGAGCACCGAGCGCGCCACCGTGCTGGCCCTGAACAGCACGGCCATGTACCTCGGCATGAGCCTCGCCAGCGGCCTGGCGGCACGGCTGCTCGGCGAGGGGGGATTTCCCCTCGTCGGGACGCTCAGCGCCGCCATCTACTTCGGCGTCTCGGTCCTGGCCCGACGCCTCGCACCGTCGGCCGTTGAGAGCAGGGCGGCCTGATCGCCTTGACACGCCGGCTCCACGGACCAGACTTCATCCGTTCCTCCGCCGGGCCGCTCCGTGACAGCCGACAGCACCACCACCTCCCGCTGGATCCGCCTCGCCCCCGTGGCCTTCGTGCTCCTGTGGAGCACGGGCTTCATCGCCGCCAAGGCGGGGGTGGCCCACGCGGGCCCCTTCACCCTGCTCTTCTACCGCTTCGTCCTGGCCGTGGCGCTGCTGCTGCCGCTGGCCCGCATGCTCGGGTCGCGGTGGCCGCAGCGGCCGGCCCTGGCGGGACACATCGCCGTGGCCGGCCTGCTCCTGCACGCCGGCTACCTGGGCGGGGTCTTCGCCGCCATCGCCGCGGGCATGCCCGCCGGGATGGTGGCGCTCATCGTCGGACTGCAGCCGCTGGTGACGGCCGCGGCCGCCGGGCCGCTGCTGGGGGAGCAGGTGCGCCCGCTGCAGTGGCTGGGGCTGGCGGCGGGTTTCGGCGGGGTGGCGCTGGTGGTGGCCGGCCGGCTGGCACCGGGGACGGCGGCGCAGACCCTCGCTGGCTTCGGCGGCGACGCCCTGCTCTTCGCCCTCCTGGCCCTGTTCGCCATCACCGGGGGAACGCTCTACCAGAAACGCTTCTGCGCCGGCATGGACCTGGTGAGCGGGGCGGTGATCCAGTACGCCGCCAGCGGCGCGGCTCTCGGCGTGCTGGCGGTGTGGCTGGAGTCGCTGCGCGCCGACTGGGGCCTGCCGCTGCTGCTGGCGCTGGCCTGGCTGATCCTGGTGCTCTCCATCGCCGCCATCGGACTCCTGCTGCTGCTCATCCGCCACGGCGCGGCCTCCCGGGTCGCCAGTCTCTTCTACCTGGTCCCGCCGGTGACCGCGCTCGAGGCGTGGTGGCTGTTCGACGAGCGCCTCGGTCCGCAGGCCCTGGCGGGCATGGCCGTCATCGCCGGCGCGGTGTTCATGGTGTTCCATCTGCCCGCCCGACAGCACCCCTCCGCCTGACCTCCCGACACCGGGGCCTCGACGTCACCCGGTCCCGGATGCCAGACTGGTCCCGTGATGACCGGGACAGCACCGTATCCACCCGACTCGGCAGCGAGACCATGAGCGAACTGGACATCGAACACTACCGCCGGCGGCTGCTGGCCGAACGCGAGCAACTGTCGGAAACCAAGGCCACCCAGCACGAGGAGGCGGCCACCGTCGAGCTCGACCAGAGCCGCACCGGGCGCCTGTCGCGCATGGACGCCCTCCTGGGCCAGGCCATGGCCCAGGAACAGGAGCGCCGCGCCGACCAGGAGCTGCGCCGCATCGCCACGGCCCTGGCCCGCTGCGACAGCGGTGACTACGGCTTCTGCGTCGACTGCGGGGAACCCATCGCACCGGCCCGCTTGGAGGCCGACCCCGCCGCGGAGCTCTGCATCCGCTGCGCGGAGGCGCGGGAGCACTGACTGCGCCGGGCCGGTGTTCCGCCGGCCCGGCTTTTTACACTTCTTACTATTGTCTTTACCTATCGATATAATCATAACAATCATTTAGACAGATTTTTCCCGCCCCCCTATTCTGTCCCCGTACCGCGCCACAGCGGCCCAGTGAAACCGACGGAGGACAGACCCATGGCCAGCAGCAACCCCCACGAACTGAAGACCATCCAGAACCTCGAGGCCGCCTTCGCCGGCGAGTCCATGGCCCACATCAAGTACCTCTACTTCGCCCGCATCTGCCGCGCCCGGGGCGACGAGGAGACGGCGCAGGCCTTCGAGGCCACCGCCGCCCAGGAAGTGCAGCACGCCCTCGGCCACATGGACCTGCTGTTCCCGAAGGAGACCCTGGACCCGGCGAAGTGCCTGGAGCTGGCCATCGAGGGCGAAACCCACGAGTACACCGAGATGTACCCCGCCTTCCGCCACACGGCCGTGCAGGAGCAGCAGGCCGACGCCGTGCGCGAGTTCGACGAGCAGATCGCCGAGTCCATCGAGCACGCGCAACAGTTCAGGGCGGTGCTGGAGAAGGCGGCCAAGCGTTTCGCCGCCCTGGCCAAGGTGGAGGAGCGCCACGCCAACCACTACCGCGCGGCGCTGGCCCGGGTCACCGGCTGAGCCCGGCCCCACAACCATTCAGAGACAACGATTCGGATACCAGGGAGACAACCATGAAAAGCTGGCAGTGCATCGTGTGCGGATTCATCTACAACGAGGCCGAGGGCATGCCCGAGGAAGGCATCAGCGCGGGCACCCGCTGGGAGGACATCCCGGAGGACTGGGCCTGTCCCGACTGCGGCGTGGCCAAGGCCGACTTCGAGATGGTCGAGATCTGAAACCAGACGGCGGCCCCGGCCGGGGCCGCCGCCATTCCTGACCGAGGAGCAGACCATGGAGCCGCTCGTCATCGTCGGCACCGGCCTTGCCGGTTACACCCTGGCCCGCGCGTTCCGCAAGCTCGACCGCACCACCCCCCTGGTGCTGGTCACGGCGGACGACGGACACTTCTATTCCAAGCCCATGCTCTCCAACGCCCTGGCGCGGGGCAAGGCGCCGGCGGAGCTGGTGACCACGCCCGGCGAGCTGATGGCCGCCGAGCTCGGCGCCACCCTCATGGCCCGCACGCCGGTGGAGGCCATCGACACCGCCGCCCGCCGGCTGCGCACGGCGCGGGGCGAGGTCGCCTACTCCCGGCTGGTGCTGGCGCTGGGCGCCCGGCCCATCCGCCCGCCCCTGGCCGGCGACGGCGCCGGGGAGGTGCTCGCGGTGAACAGCCTCGATGACTACGCCCGCTTCCACGCCGTGCTGCAGGGAGCCGCGCACGTGGCGATCATCGGCCCCGGCCTCATCGGCTGCGAGTTCGCCAACGACCTGCTCGCCAGCGGCCGCCGGGTGACCGTCATCGGCCCCGATCCCCGGCCGCTCGGCCGCCTGCTGCCGCCGGCGGCGGGCGAGGCCCTGCAGACGGCCCTGGGCTCGGCGGGCGTGGAGTGGCGCCTCGGCACCGTGGCCGAACGGGTCGAGCGCGAAGACGCCGGCTACCGGGTGAGCCTGGCCGACGGCGGCACGATCACCGCCGACCGCGTGCTCTCCGCCGTGGGCCTGCAGCCGGAGACGGGCCTGGCGCGGGCCGCCGGCCTGGCCGTGGAGCGGGGCATCCGGGTGGACGCCGCGCTGCGGACCAGCGATCCCCATGTCCATGCCCTGGGGGACTGCGCCGAGGTGGACGGACAGGTACTGCCCTACGTGCTGCCGCTGATGGAGCAGGCGAAGGTGCTCGCGGCGGTGCTCAACGGGGGACCGCAGCGCCTCGCCTACCCGGTGATGCCGGTGGTGGTGAAGACGCCCGCCCATCCGGTGGTGGTGGTGCCGCCGGCACCGGGTGTCGCCGGAACCTGGTCGGTGGAGGCCGGGCCCGACGGCGTGCGGGCGGAGTTCCGCGGCGATGGCGTGCTGGCCGGCTTCGCCCTCACCGGCGCCGCCACCGCCGCGCGGCAGGCCCTGGTGAAGGAGCTGGCGGCGGCCACCGCCCCGGCATAGGCGCCCGGGGCGCGCCGCCCCGTCCCCGACGTCCGCCCGCGCTTGCCGGCGGAAACGGGAAACCGCGGCGCGCCCGCCCGGGACCGCATCAAAACCGACACAAATAAAAACTGGCACTTCCGGAAAAGTCGCGTATAGTTTGAGTTACCTGCAGATTGTGCAGTGGTAGCTTTGGTTGGTCCCATCTGCGACACCTCCCGAACAAATCCATTTCATGGCCTGCAAGCACACCCGGTACAAATTATTGATTCAGAGGTAGAACAGACATGGCAACAGGTTCCGTGAAGTGGTTCAACGAGTCCAAGGGCTTCGGCTTCATTTCCCAGGATGACGGCGGCGACGACGTGTTCGTGCACTTCAGCGCCATTCAGGGCAGCGGCTTCAAGACCCTGACCGAAGGCCAGCGCGTCACTTTCGACGTGACCCAGGGCCCGAAGGGCGCGCAGGCGAGCAACGTCGTTCCCCAGTAATTACGGAACCGACACGCCGCTGCAAAAAAGAACCCCGCCTCCGGCGGGGTTTTTTTTCGCCCGGCCCGGCCGCCCGCCGCCTCACTCCCCCTTCACCGGCGCCTCCAGCCAGCGGCTGAGGCTGGCGCACATGTCGTCGTAGTGGGCTCCCTCCCAGTAGACCTTCCCGCAGTCGTTGCACTGGTAGAAAACGTCGAAGGTCCGGGCGGTGCCCGGGTGCAGGTGGTGGAGGATCGTGTCCTTCTCCACGCCCCGCACCTCCCCGTTGCAGACGGTGCAGCGGGCGAAGGGGTCCACCAGGCGGTGGAGATCGAAACGCTCCAGCACCTCCTCGACCTGCCGGGCGGCACGGGTGGAACGCAGCCAGTAGCCGTGGGTGACCGCCCCGTGCTTGAGCAGGCCGATGTCGCGGGTGAGGATGATGCGGTGCTCGCGGGCGGCGATTTCGACAATCTCGTGATCGCCGAAATCGTTGCGGTAGAGGGTGTCGAAACCGAGCATGCGCAGACGCCGGGCGAGCTTGCCGAGGTGCACGTCGAGGATGAAGCGCGGGACCCGCAGGGGCCGGGGCCGCAGCCTGAGCAGCGGGCTGATGTCCAGCGCCTCGAACATCGGGTAGACCGCGACCCGGTCGCCATCCCGCAGGCGATGGCCGAACGCCACCGACGCCCCGTTCACCAGGATCAGGTCCACCTCGCCATGAGGCACGCCCTCCGCCTCGATGACGTCCTTCACCGTGGGCGAGAGGAACAGGGGCCGCCGGTAGGAGCGCTTGCGCTTGTGGGCCGGCAGAAAGTCGTTGAGCTCCTCGTAGAAGCGCAGCGTGACGCTCGGCGTGTCGGGATCGTCCATGCCCCACTTATAGGCGAATCAGTGGGATGGGACAATGACGGGGCCGGCAACCGGCAATGATGCGTCCCGGCGCGCACGGGAGTACGATGCGCCTCTTTCAACCCGCAGAGGAACGTGTCACGTGTTCAAGGTCAACGAGTATTTCGACGGCAAGGTCAAGTCCATCGCGTTCCAGGCCGACGCCGGCCCGGCCACCATCGGGGTGCTGGCCGCGGGCGAATATGAGTTCGGCACCGCGGAGCGGGAAGTCATGCGCATCGTCAGCGGCCGGGTGTCGGTGCTGCTGCCGGGCGGGAGCGAGTGGGTCGACGTGGGCGCGGGGGAGAGCTTCACCGTCCCCGGTGAGAGCCGCTTCGGCATCCGGGTGGCGGTGGACTCCGCCTACCTGTGCCTGTACGGGTGATGCCCGCCGGGGCGCGACGCGCGGTGGATCGACATTCACGCATTCACGCGTGACGGGTGCGGCCGGCGGATCGGATGCTGCAGTCCGCCGCCCCCCGGGCTACCATCGGCCGGACACCGGAAACCGGGAGTGACCATGAAACGCCATCCGAGCCTGCAGCGACTCTCCCGCGACCACCACCACGCGCTGGTGCTCGCCAAGCGGTTGCTGGAGCTGCCCGCTGACGCCGACGCGGAGACGCTGGAGGCGGCGGGCGCGCACGTCCTGGAGCGCTGGCGCGCCGAGGTGGGGCCCCATTTCGCCGCCGAGGAGGAGTGCCTGCTGCCCGTGTTCGGGCGCCACGCCGGCGCCCGCCATCCCGAAATCATCGAGACCCTGTGCCAGCACGTGGAGCTGCGCGGGCTGGCCGATGCCGTCGCCGCGGCCCGGGCCGCTGGAACCGCGCCGGCGCTGGAGACCCTGCGCGCCCTGGGCGAGGGACTGCGCGCCCACGTGCGCTACGAGGAGGGGGTTCTGTTCCCGGCGGTGGAGGCGGCGCTGGACGCGCCCGCCCTGGCGCGACTCGTCGCGCTGCTGGGAGAGTGACCCGGCCACGCGCCCGGCGGCGGACGCCCGGGGCGCTCAGTCCGGCTGTGTCCAGAGGTCGGTGCTGAGGTAGCGCTCGCCGCTGTCGGGCAGGACAGCCAGCAGCACCTTGCCGCGCCATGCCTCCCGCCGCGCCAGTTTGAGCATCCCGGCCACGGCCGCGCCCGAGGAGATCCCGACCAGGATGCCCTCCTCCCGCGCCAGCCGGCGCGCCGTGCCGTAGGCCTCGTCGGTGGTGACGGGCACGATCTCGTCGTAGATGGAGGTATCCAGGGTTTCCGGGATGAAGCCCGGCGCGGTGCCCATGATCTTGTGCTTGCGGGCGATGCCCTGGGAGAGGATGGGCGAGTCGGCGGGCTCGGTGGCGATGACCCGCAGGGCGGGATTGCGCTCCTTGAGGAAGCGGCCGAGACCGGAGATGGTGCCGCCGGTCCCGGTGGTGCAGACCAGCCCGTGCAGGTCGGCGCCGAAATCGGTCCAGATCTCCTCCGCCGTGCTCCGGTGGGCGGCCGGATTGGCGGGATTGAAGTGCTGGCCCACGAAGAACCAGCCCCGTTCCCGCTCCAGCCGCCGCGCCTCCTCCAGCGCCCCCTTGGTGCCCAGGGGGGCCGGGGTCAGGATCAGCTCCGCGCCGAAGGCGCGCATCAGCGCCTTGCGCTCCTCGCTCATGTCGGCGGCCATCACCAGCACCGCCCGGTACCCCTTCACCGCCGCCACCATCGCCAGGCCGATGCCGGTATTGCCCGAGGTGGGCTCCACCAGCGTGTCGCCGGGACGGATGAGCCCGCGCCGCTCGGCCTCCTCGATCATGTTGAGCGCCGGGCGATCCTTCACCGAACCGCCGGGGTTGAAGCTCTCGAGCTTCACCCACAGTTCGGCGGCCAGGAGATCGGTGAACTTGTTGAGGCGGACCACCGGCGTGCCGCCGATGGTCTGGAGGATGTTGTCGTACTTCATCTGCCGCCAGGAGACTCCGTGTCAGGGCCCGGGAGGCGATGATAGCGCAATTGCAGCGACCGTCGAGGCATGTTGCGTGGGCGGGAGCGGGATCAGCGGCGTCCGCGGCCACCGCCCCGGCGCTTGCCCTTCACCTGCTCTTCACCGACGCGGATGTTGCGCCCCTTGAGCAGGAAGCCGTTCAGGGCAGCCATGGCCGCGCGGGCCTCGTGACCCTCCATGTCCACCAGCCCGAAACCGCGGCACTTGCGGGTGAACACGTCGATGGGCAGCTTGATACCGCGCACCGTACCGTAGCGGGAGAAGATCTCCTGCAGGTCGTTTTCCGTGGTTTCCGGTGCGAGGTTGCCCACGAACAGGGTCTTCATCTTTGTACCTCCTGGAGGTCAGGGAAGGGAGCACCGGGCACGCTGGGTTGCGGCGGCGCAACCATGCCGGTGTTCGGGATCATCGCTACGGGGTATGACCTCGGGGAGGGCACGCCGCGACGGCTCTTGAGAACGCCCCCATGCGGCGCAGCCGGGCACGGGGTGTCGGACCGGGCGCCACGGGGGCGCCGCGAAAACAAGTTGCATCAGACTACCACAGCGGTTGTCGCGGTGCCTAACCGCTACGGCGCGACGGCTGCGCGAAAAATCATGCCTGCCGCCGCTGCCCGGCCGGAGGTTGCTGATTTCGGGATGAAAATTTTACTGGCGTCGGAATCGTGAATCCCGTATATTCAACCTCACGCAGCAGACTTGCAGTCTTGGTTGTCCTGGTAGCACCCTTCCGGTCCCCCCTGTACATCCCTTTTCTCAACCTGCCTGCGCCACAATCCTGATTCAATGTTACATAGGTAAATGAAATGGCAACTGGTACCGTGAAGTGGTTCAATGATTCCAAGGGCTTCGGCTTTCTTACCCAGGACGACGGCGGCGCCGACGTGTTCGTGCATTTCAGCGCGATCCAGGGTAACGGCTTCCGCAGTCTGGCCGAAGGCCAGCGGGTGACCTTCGACGTCCAGCAGGGCGCGAAGGGCCTGCAGGCGAGCAACGTGAACGCCGCGTAACCCGCGCTTCACCTGCAGAACCAGGGAGACCCCGCCACCGGCGGGGTCTCTTTTTTTATGCCCGGGATTTTCCCGCCCGGCCGAGGCTCAGGCGCCGCAGCACTTCTTGTACTTTTTCCCGCTGCCGCAGGGGCAGGGATCGTTGCGGCCCACCTTCGGCGCATCCCGGCGCACCGTCTCCGGCGCCACCAGGCGTCCGTCCACGTAGAACCAGCGGCCTTCATGGCGCCGGAACAGCCCCACCTCCTGGTGGACCCGGCGCGCATCATGCTCGCGGTAGGCGGCCCGGAACTCCACCCGCCCCTCCGTGTCGCCTTCGCCGCCTCCCTCCACCTTCACCACCTCCAGGCCCAGCCACTCCGAATCCGCCGCCCAGCGGCGGGTGGCCTCCAGATCGTGATCGTGACGATGGTCCGGATGCAGGCTCTCGTGCAGGTAGTCGATGGCGCCGGTGGCGTAGGCGCTGTAGCGGGAGCGCATCAGCGCCTCGGCCGTGGGCGCGGGCCGCTCGCCGGCGATGATCGGCCCGCAGCAGGCCTCGAAGGGCTCGCCGGAACCGCAGGGACAGCTGGACATGGTCGGAACTCCCGATGGCAATCGATCAGGCCGCCGAACTTACCCCCGCGCCGCGCACCTGTCCAGCCATGGGGGAACCGCGGAGTGAAGGCATGGCGGCGGACTGCCCCCATCAGGCCGGCACGGGTTCCTTGCGGGCGCGGGAACGGGGCGCATACGCGGCGAGCCGGCAACCGGTTCCGGCCGGGCGCCCGGACATGAAGCCGGCCCACTGGACAGGAAGAGAGGGAAAACCGCGCCAAGCCACGGCGGATGCAGGCAAAAAAAACCGGGCGACCCGAAAGTCGGCCCGGCACCGCGGATCGCATAGCGCGAACAAACCTGCCTGGCGCTCCCCGCGGCCTGCCGCGGGGACGCCGTGTCAGTAGCCGGCCGCCATTCCGGGGGAGTGCGCCGCCTGTGCGGCGACGGGGTAGAGATCCCGGTCGGCGTTCTTCATGCGGTCCAGCAGCAGGCGGAACATGGACTCCGTATCGCGCACGAAGGCCGCCGTGTCCTGCCGGGCCGCGTGCTGCTGGCACCACTTGGCCGCGTAGTCGCCGAACAGGCGCTTGATCTCCCGCTCGCCACTGAGGAAGCGGCTGGCGGTCGCCTTCACCCGGGCGTCCTCGTGCACCAGCATCCGGCTGTAGATGTTCATCTCCTCCAGGGTGAACTGGTGCTCCACCTCGCTGGCGAGGCGCTTGAGCAGTTCGAAATAGGTTCGTGTGCCGATCAGCGACTCCTCCCGGCTCAGCGTCGAGAGAACCCGGATCAGTTCGCAGATCCGCTCCTGGCCGTGGTGCAGTTCATCAACCGCGTTCATGTGGCTGTCCTCCATCCGGATGGGGTGTCTCCCCACTCTCAGTCTCGTGCCGGGCCGGCGGCCCGTTCAATTCCACAATAGGCATGAGCTTTTTCCCTTGTCAAAAGATGACGTGGTGCAGCGCATGAATTAGAAATGACTGATTTTTCGATATTTTCGTGCCCTGCACGGGAAACGGGCACGGTCCGCGCACTGCCTCCGGGGAGGGCGAGGCAGTACCTGGTGTACTGCTTCACTCCTGGAGGTACTTTCAGAGTCGCCCCGAAAGCGTCAGGACAAGGCGCAGCGCGCAGGCAATGGTTGTTCCCTTGTCCAGCGCTGCAACGCGGTCATGGCGCTTTCGGGGGGCTCCCTGCGGGCGCGCCGCCGGCCGGCCATCTGCGGCGTTGCGCTCGCTTGAATGGGGGCCTGCCCTTCCTGCGCAAGCGCGCCTTGCATCTGACCGGCCGGCGACTCGCTGAATGTGCCTCCAGGAGTGAAGCAGTACACTATGCGCCGCAAGCCACAGGGAGCCTTACCGCAATGAAGCGAATCTTCCGAGCCGCACGACTGTTGATACTCCTCCTGCTCGCCATCCAGCCCGCCCAGGCGGTGGCGGCCGCCTGGGTCTGCGAGGACGGCCGCGGCAGCAGCCGGGTCCAGGCCTACCCCTGCGACGACTTCCGCGAGGAGTCCGTCGACGCGCCGGCCGCCGACCGGGAGCAGCGGCACTTCCTCTGGGCGGTGCGCGCGGAGGGGGCCACGGTCTGGCTGGTCGGGTCCATCCACTACGGCTCGGCGGCCATGTACCCCCTCCCGGCCGCCATGCGCCGCGCCTTCGCCGCCGCCACGACCCTGGCGGTGGAAGCGGACATCACCAACGCGGACATCGGCGGGTTGCGGGAGCTGCTGGATACGCGCGGCCGCTACCCGCCCGGCGAGCGGCTGCAGGATCACCTCTCCCCCGCCACCCGGGAGCGCCTCGACGCGGCGGTGGACAAGGTCGGCGTCTACCGCGGGCTCATCGAACGGCAGCGGCCGTGGCTGGCCGCCATGGTGCTGGAAACGGCCGCGGCCCGGCGGGAGGGGTTCCGGGAAGAGGCGGGGGTGGACCGCTACTTCCTCAACCGGCGCGGCTCCCGGGAGCTGGTGCAGCTGGAGTCGCTGCGCTGGCAGGTGGAGATGCTGGCGGGACTGCCGGAGCCGGCCCAGCTGCGGCTGCTGGAGCAGGCGCTGGACAGCGTGGAGCAGGCCGAAACCCTCTACCCGGAGCTGGTGCGGGCGTGGCGCGGCGGCGACAGCGCCGCCATCGAGCGCCTCAGCCTGGGTTCGCTGCGGCGGGACGAGGGCGGCGAGACCCTCTACGCGGCGCTGTTCGCCCAGCGCAACGCGGCCATGGCCGATGGGGTGGTGGCGCTGCTGGAGCAACCCGGAGAGGCCTTCATGGTGGTGGGCGCGGCCCACCTGGTGGGCGCGGACGGGGTGGTGGAGCGCCTGCGCCGGCGCGGCTACGTGGTGGAGCAGCACTGACGGTGGCGGGCGGCGACACCCTCCCCATCGTCTACCGCGACGAGCACCTGGTGGCGGTGGAGAAGCCCGCCGGGCTGCTGGTCCACCGCAGCGAGATCGATCGCCGCGAAACCCGTTTCGCCCTGCAGCTGGTCCGCGATCAGCTCGGCCGGCGGGTCTGGCCCGTGCACCGCCTGGACCGCCCCACCTCCGGCCTCCTGCTGCTGGCGCTGGACGTGGAGACGGCCCGCCGGCTCACCGCCGCCTTCACCGCCCGCGCGGTGGAGAAGCGCTACCTGGCCGTGGTCCGCGGCCACCCGGACGGGGGCGGACGCATCGACTATCCCCTGGCCGAGGTGCTCGACCGCTTCGGCGATCGGCTGGTCAGCCCGGATCGGCCGCCCCAGCCGGCGGTCACCGACTACCGCCGGCTGGCCGCCGTGGAGCTGCCCGAGCCGGTGGGTCGCTACGCCACCGCCCGCTACGCCCTGCTGGAGCTCACCCCGCTGACCGGCCGCAAGCACCAGCTGCGGCGTCACCTGAAGCACATTTTCCACCCCATCATCGGCGACACCACCTACGGCGACGGACGCCACAACCGGTTCTTCCGCGCCCGCCTCGGCTGCGCCCGCCTGCTGCTCGCGGCCACCCGGCTGGCATTCGACCACCCCCACACCGGCATGCGCATGGATCTGGCCGCCGGACCCGGGGCCGATTTCCGCGCCGTGACCGACGCCCTGGGCTGGAGCGCGGAGGTGGCGGCGGCCTGCGGGACGTGACCGGCGTCCTTGCCCCGTCCCGCCGGCCGCCGTAAGGTCGAACCCTGGCCCGCAACCGGAGCGCCGCCATGCTTCGCCTGCTCACCCGACTGTTCGTGCTGGTGACCCTCGCCTGGGCGGTCGCCCCCGTGCAGGCCGAGATCTACCGCTGCCTCGACACCGGGGGACGCCCCCTGTTCCAGGATCGTCCCTGCGCCGGCGCGCCCCCCGCAGCGCCCGCGCCGGCGGCGGCCGCCGCGCCCACGGCGGACAGCCGCCAGCCGCGGCATTTCCTGTGGCGGGTGGAGGGCGACGGCGGCCAGGCCTGGCTGCTGGGCTCCCTGCACTACGGCCACCCCGATCTCTACCCCCTGCCCCCGGTCATGGAGGAGGCGTTCGACACCTCCGGCGCGCTGGTGGTCGAGGCCAACGTGCGCGATGCCGATCCGGCCGAGATGCTGACCCTGCTCAGCGAGCAGGGGGTCTACAACGACGGCTCCACCCTGCGCGACCACCTCGCCCCGGAGACCTGGACCCGCCTGGAGGCGGTCATCGGCGAGCTCGGCCTGCCGCCGGAGATCATCCTCCACCAGCGGCCCTGGCTGGCGTCCCTGACCGTGACCGCCCTGGCGCTGAAACGCTCCGGCCTGGACGAGAGCCTGGGCATCGACCGCCACTTCCTCGATCGCGCCGGCAGCACCAAGCCGATACTCGAGCTGGAGTCGGTGCGCGGGCAGATCCGGCTGCTGCAGGCGCTCACCGAAGCCGACCAGGAGCGGATGCTGGAGCAGACCCTAGCCGACCTCGACGCGGTGCAGCCCTACTTCACCGCCCTGGCCGATGCCTGGACCCGCGGCGACGCGGAGGCCCTGCGGCTGCTGACCCTGGAGCAGATGGCGCGCGAGCCCGGCGGGAAGGCGCTGCAGGAACGCCTGTTCACGGAACGCAACGCCGCCATGGCCGGCCGGGTGGCCGAGCTCCTGCGCCGGGGCGGCAGCTATTTCGTGGTGGTGGGCGCCGGACACCTGGTGGGCAGCGACGGGATCGTGGCGCGGCTGCAGCGGCAGGGCTACCGCGTCCGCCAGCACTGAGGCGGACGACGACAGCCGCAGCGGCGGGGGCGGAACCGGCCCGCCCCTTCGCCAGGCCCGGATATGCCCATGAAGTCGCGTTTCTTCCAGCTGGCCGTGGGCCGGCGCTTCGAGCTCGATGGCGAGAACTGGACATAGGGAAAATCGACGGTTATACATTTGATAATCGTCACCACCTATTCCCGCCATGAATCTGCGTGATCTCCGCTATTTCGTGGCCATTGCCGAAACGCTCCACTTCGGCAAGGCGGCCGAGCGCTGCTTCGTGAGCCAGCCGACCCTCTCCGGCCAGCTCCGCAAGCTGGAGGAGTCGCTCGGCGTCACGCTGTTCGAGCGCACCAGCAAGTCGGTGACCATCACCCCCATCGGCACCTCTCTCCTCGCCCACGCCCGCCGCACCCTGGAGGAGGCCGACGCCCTCACGGAGGCCGCGCGTACCCACCGCGATCCCCTCGCCGATCCCCTGCGCCTCGGGGCCCTGCCCACCATCAGTCCCTACCTGATGCCCCTCATCCTGAGGCCCCTGCGCGAACGCCACCCGCAACTGCGACTGGTGCTCTCCGAGGAGCTGACCCAACAGCTCCTGGAGCGGCTGGACAAGCACGAGCTCGATGCCGCCCTCATCGCCACGCCCGTGGACGACCCGGACCTGGTGGCGCGCCCCCTGTTCGACGAGCCCTTCTGGCTCGCCCACCCCAGCAACCATCCTCTCTACACGAAGGAGAGCATCACCCGGGCGGACCTGGAGTCGCTGGACGTGCTGATGCTGGCCGGCGGCCACTGCCTGGCCGACCAGGTGCGGGAGGTGTGCCGGCTCGCGGAGCGCAAGTCCGAAGGCGCCATGGCCGACCTGCGCGCGGCCAGCCTGGAGACGCTGCTGCAGCTGGTGGGAGCCGGGTTCGGCTGCACCCTGGTGCCGGCCCTGGCGATGCGCGGCACCTGGATGACCGACGCCGGGGTGGTGGTGCGGAAGCTGGACCTGCCCGACGCCTACCGGCGCGTATCGCTGGTCTGGCGCCGCACCTTCCCGCGGGCGGCGGCGCTGGAGGTGGTCATGGAGGCCATACTCGCCAACCTGCCCAACACGGTCCGGCCGCTGGATCGCGAGGGGAACCCCGTCGCCGTCACCCGCCGGCCGCGCCGGTAGCCTGCCGGACTCGAGCGATCGTGGCGAGCCGGGCGCAGTAGATCGGCCTCGGATCCGGCAGGTTCCTAGTACAGGTCCAGCGGCGGGTCCGCGAAGGGTGCCGGGGCGGGCGCCGGAGCGCCATCGCCCTGCCGCAGGCTGTCGCGCAGGTGGAGCACGATCTGGTTCCCCACGGCGTCGAAGAAGCGGCGGTAGAAGGCCCGGTCCTGCACGGTCTCCGACTTCACCTTCACCGGGCTGCGGGTGGAACCGATGGGAATGCCCAGCGAACCGACGCTCGGGATGCCCAGGTTCGAGGTCTGGCGCTGGGTCTGCAGCTCGTTCACCGTCTGCTGGGCGCTGGCATAGACCGTCGCGCTGCCGTCGGGGTTGGCGATGCAGCTGGCGCGCAGCTCCAGCACCACATTGTTCTCGTCGTCGGGCTGGTACTCCTTGATCGCCCGCACCTCCTCGCCGTGATCGGGCTCGCGCAGGGTGTAGCCGGCGCCGAGCAGCGCCCGCCGCACCGACTCGCAGGCGAGCTCCTCGCCCGCCTCGTAGCGCTTGCTGAAGTAGGAGTCGAGATCGAACCGCTCGCCGCGGTAGACGCTCGGCGCACCGCCGCAGGCGCCCAGCAGCAGCGCGGCGGCCAGGAGGACTGGTACAAGTGAAGGCACGGCCATGGCTCGACAATGACCCGGAGCTGCAAGGAGGGGAATACTATAGTGCCGCCGTTCCGGCCCCGCCAGCCCTTTTCAAGCGGGCCGGACTCCGCGTCCGGCCGGCGCGCCCTTGACTATTCGGAACGTGCGTTCTAGTTTGATCGGGAACCAGGGAGCAGAATGATGCCGAGACCCCGCAGCTACGACGAAACCACCCTGCTGGACACCGCGATGCAGATGTTCTGGTCCCGCGGCTTCGAGCAGACCTCCATCAGCGAGCTGGTGGCCGAGACGGGCGTGAACCGCGCCAGCCTCTATGCCGCCTATCCCGACAAGCGCGCGCTGTTCCTGGCCTCGGTGCAGCACTACCTGGAGCAGGTGAGCCGGGAGAACGTGGAACGGCTCCGCAGCGTGCAGCCCGCGGCGGAGGCCGTGCGCGGGTTTTTCCTCGATCTGGCCGGCGCTCCGCCGCGGCGCGCCGGCAAGGGCTGCCTGCTCACCAACTCCGCGGTGGAGTTCGGCAACGGCGACCCGGAAATCTCCAGGCTCGTGCGCCGCGCCTTCACGCGGATGGAACGGGTCCTGGCCGAGCGGCTCACGGAGGCCCGGCAGGACGGACAGCTGGCCGCCGGCGTGGAGCCCGCCGCCTATGCCCGCCAGCTGGTGGTGCTGATCCAGGGGCTCCGGGTCATGGCCCGCGTCGGCGCCGGGCGACAACTGCTCATGGACGCCGTGGAGAGCGCCCTGCAGCCGCTGCGGTAATTTTTTTGTCTTATAACAGAACGTACATTCCACAATGGAGGATTACCCATGAGCAAGCTGATGCCCCGCCAGCCGGTCCCGGAACTGGCTGTCGACACCCTGTCCGGAACGCGCTGGGAGCTCGCCGGCTCGCAGCCCGCCAGCTTCACCCTGGTGGTCTTCTACCGCGGCCTCCACTGCCCCATCTGCAAGGGCTACATCGGCGAGCTGGACCGGCTGGTTGACGATTTCCGCGAGCGCGGCGTGACGGTCATCGCCGTCAGCAGCGACACGGCCGGGCGCGCGCGCCGGACCCGGGAGGAGTGGGGGCTGGAGAAGCTGGAGATCGGCTACGGCCTCGGGCTGGACCAGGCCCGCGAGTGGGGCCTGTACGTCTCCGGCAGCCGCGGGAAGACCTCGCTCGGCATCGAGGAGCCGGAACGGTTCAGCGAGCCCGGGGTGTTCCTGGTGCGGCCCGACGGCACGCTCTACTGGGCCGCGGTGCAGACCATGCCCTTCGCCCGCCCCCACTTCCGCGAAATGCTCGCCGCCCTGGATTTCGTGAAGAAGAACGACTACCCCGCCCGCGGCGAGGCGTAATCCCCGGCCGGTTTTTTTCCTTTCAACCGCCACGGAGACACGGAGGCCACAGAGGCGGGGCTTTCTGTCGGGAACCGCACCCGGCTCATCGCTCCGGGCGGCGCGGTCCGCAATCATAATCTCCCGCCTTGCTCCGCGCCTCCGTGGTGAATCCGGACCGACCGCGGGCTTGCTCACTCCGGCTCGGCGGCGAGGGTCGCGCGGAAGCAGGTGCCGCCGCCTTGGCGGGGGAGGCAGGTCACGTCGCCGCCATGGCGGCGGGCGATCTGGCGCACCAGGGCCAGGCCGAGCCCCGCGCCGCCGCCCTGCCCCTCGCGCCGCCCGGCTGGCCGGTAGAAGGGCTCGAAGATGCGCTCCCGCTCCGTCTCGGGCACGCCGGGGCCGCGATCGCAGATCCGCAGGTCGGCACCGCCCGCCTCCACCCGGGCCAGGAACGCCTCCACCGGCGTGCCGCCGCCGTGGCGGCGGGCATTCTCCAGCAGGTTGCGGACCAGCCGCCGCAGCAGCCGCCCGTCGCCCGTGACGGTGACCGGCTCGCCCTCCAGGCCCGCGTCCACCCGGGCGCACTCCTCCGCCAGCAGCCCCAGCAGGTCCACCGCCTCGTCGTGCCGCTGCCGGTCGGGCGCATCGAGCCGGCTGGCCAGGAGGATCTCGTCGATAAGGGTGTCGAGCTCGGCGATATCGCCCGCCACCCGCGCCCGCAGGGCGGCCGGATCGCCGCCGCCCGGCAGCTCCAGCGCCATGCGGATGCGCGCCAGGGGCGAGCGCAACTCGTGGGAGGCGTTGGCCAGCAGGCCCTTGTGGGCGCCCACCAGCCGCTCGATGCGCTCCGCGGCGCGGTTGAAGCTGCGCGCCAGCGCGGCCACCTCGTCGCGCCCCTCCACCTTCACCCGCGCGCCGAGATCGCCGGCGCCGAGCGCGTCCACCCGCCGCTGCAGCCGCTCCAGCCGCCGGGTGATGCGGCGGACCACGGGATAGGCCGCCACCGCCACCGCCAGGGCCAGCAGGGCCAGCATCAGCAGCGCGCCGAAGGCCCGCCCCTGCGTCCCGCGCAGGTAGTGCACCATCAGCCAGCGCCCGTCGGGCAGGGCCACCGCCCAGGTGGGGCCGGTGCCGCGGTTGCGGACCCAGCCGGGCGCGCTGCGCCCCGGCGCCGGGGGCGGCAGCGCCGCGCCCACCACGGCGAGGCGTACGCCATCGGCGCCGTAGAGGGTCAGCTCCGCCGGGAACCGCGCCCCCAGCCGTTCCAGGGCCGCCTGCTGGTCGGCGGCGGATGCCGCCGGGGGCGGCAGCAGCTCGGCCGCCACCGCGCCCACACCGTCCAGCACCCGGCGGTCCTGCACCGTGTCGGCCACCAGCAGCCAGGCGCTGCCCGCCAGCAGGCTGAACAGCAGCAGGCTGCCCACCACGGTGAGGTAGACGTGCAGATAGAGCCGGCGCATCACTCCCCGTCCTGCGCCCGGGCGAAGACGTAGCCGGCGCCGCGCACGGTGATGATGCGGCGCGGATGCTTCGGGTCGTCCTCGATGGCGGCGCGGATGCGGGAGACGTGCACGTCGATGCTGCGGTCGAACGCCTCCAGGGCCTCGCCCTTCACCAGTTCCATCAGCGCCTCGCGGCTCAGCACCCGCCCGGCATTGCGGGCCAGCGCCAGGAGCAGCTCGAACTGGTAGCCGGTGAGCGGGCGCGGCTCGCCGTCCAGGCGCGCCTCGCGGGCGCCGGGGTCGATCTCCAGGCGTCCGAAGCGCAGCAGCGGGTCGCCGCGGCCGCCGGGCGCGCGCCGGCGCAGCACCGCCCGCAGCCGGGCCAGCAGCTCCCGCGGCTCGAAGGGCTTGGGCAGGTAGTCGTCGGCGCCCAGTTCCAGCCCCACCACCCGGTCCATGGCGTCACCGCGGGCGGTGAGCATGAGGATGGGCATGTCCGACCCGGCGCGCACCCGCCGGCACACCTCGAACCCGTCCAGGTCCGGCAGCATCACGTCGAGAATGAGGGCGGCGAAGGGTTCGCGCCGGAGCAGGTCGAGGCCGGGCAGGGCCTCGGGACGGTGGGTGACCCGGAAGCCGGCGGCGCCGAGGTACTCGGCCACCATTCCGGCCAGCCGCTCGTCGTCCTCGATCATCAGGATCCGTTCGCCCATTCCCGCTCCCACGCCAGACGCCGGGCGGCCGTCAGGGCGGCCGCCCGGCTCTCCATCACTGTCTTCAGACTACCCGCGGCGGCTCAGCCGCGGAAGCGCCGGATGCGTTCGGCCAGCGCCGCGCGCTGCTCCGGGGTCAACACATCGGCCACGTCGGCCAGGGCCCGGGTCAGGCGCGTCGAGGCCTGCTCCGCCAGTTCCAGCTCCTCGGCCCGCAGCGCCTCCACGGCGCCGCGATCCACGGCGGGCGCGGTCAGCAGCTCCAGCCAGGCGGCACGGTTGGCCTCGTGGCGTTCGCGCAGGGGCCGCAGGTCGTCGATGGCGGCCCGTACGACCGCCTTCACCTGCGCCTTCTGGGTCTCGTCGGCATCGATCCGGCTCAGCACCCACTCGGCCCCGAACTCGGCCCGCTCGTGCACCCGGGTGGGATCCTGCATGCCCTGGCGGGCATGTGTCCAGGGGCCGTGGCCGCACCAGCCGGGGCCGGCGTGGCTCAGGGTGCCGACCGCGGTGCCGCCCAGCAGGGCGCCCACCACGCCGGCGATGATGGGGCCGCGCCAGCGGCGGGGCCGGCGGGTCGGTGCGTCGCGGCTGTTGCCGCCGTTGGAAGTCTCGTTGGTCATGGCTCGCTCCAGTGCTCTGCTCGGAAACACGGCTCGATCAATCCGCTCGGTGGTGTGGGTCGGGAGCCTGTCGGACCCGGGCTGCACCATCGCGCCGGAGGGAGAGTGAAGCCCGCCGCGATCACCCGGGTCCGACAGGCTCCCGGCGGCACTTGACCTGGATAGGGAGTGGCACCGCGTCGCCCACGGTGCCCAGACTAGCGGCGGGCCGTTTCCGCCGTTTGTGCGGAAGGTAAAGTTATGTAAAGGGGGCAGATGCCAGTGATCAGTTGCCAGTTGATGGAAACGGCTTACTGGAGACGGGTCACTTTCTGTGCATGAACTCCGCCAGGGCGCGGGCGGTGTGGGAGCGGCGCCGGGCCACGGTCTCGGGGGTGCCGCGGGCCACGATGCGGCCGCCCCCGTCGCCGCCCTCGGGGCCGAGGTCCAGGATCCAGTCGGCCTCGGCGATGACGTCGAGGTTGTGCTCGATCACCACCACCGAGTGGCCGGCGTCCACCAGCCGGTGCAGCACCCGGATGAGGCGCTCCACGTCGGCCATGTGCAGCCCGATGGTGGGCTCGTCGAGAAGGTAGAGGGTGTGGGGCGGCGCGGCGCCCCGGGTGCGGCGGCCGCCGGACGCCGCCGGCGCGGGCCGGGCGCGGGCCAGCTCGGTGACCAGCTTGATGCGCTGGGCCTCGCCGCCGGAGAGGGTCGGGCTCGGCTGGCCCAGGCTCAGGTAGCCGAGCCCCACGTCCTGCAGCAGGGTCAGGGCGTGGTGGACGGCGGGGTGGGCGGCGAAGAACTCCACCGCCTCGTCCACGCTCATGGCCAGCACCTCGCCGATGCTGCGCCCCTTGTAGCGCACGTCCAGGGTCTCCGGGTTGAAGCGCGCGCCGGCGCAGGCCTCGCAGGGCACCTTCACGTCAGGCAGGAAGCTCATCTCCACGGTCTGCACGCCCTGGCCCTCGCAGGCGGGGCAGCGGCCGCCGGCCACGTTGAAGGAGAAGCGCGAGGGGCCGTAGCCGCGCAGGCGCGCCTCGGGCAGCCCGGCGAAGAGCCGGCGGATGGGGTCCCAGAAGCCCACGTAGGTGGCCGGGCAGGAGCGCGGCGTCTTGCCGATGGGGGTCTGGTCCACCTCCAGCACCCGCCCCAGGCTCTCCCAGCCCTCCAGGGCGGCGCAGCCGTGCAGCGCGCCGTCCCTGCGCCCGCGCCGGCCCCGGCGCGCCAGCAGCCCCTGCAGGCTCGGCTGCAGCACCTCGCGCACCAGGGTGCTCTTGCCGCTGCCGGAGACCCCGGTGACGCACACCAGCCGCTCCAGCGGCAGGGACAGGTCGATGCCGCGCAGGTTGTGCAGGCGGGCGCCGCGCAGAATGAGCGCGGGACCGGAGTCGCGGCCCGCCGGTCGGCGCGGCAGCAGCGGGTGGGCGAGCGGCCGGGCCAGGAAGCGCCCGGTCAGCGACTCGGGGCTCGCCATCAGCTCCGCCACGCTGCCCTGGGCCACCACCCGGCCGCCGCGCACGCCGGCGCCGGGGCCGAGATCGATGACATGTTCGGCCCGGCGGATGGTCTCCTCGTCGTGCTCCACCACCACCACGGTGTTGCCCTTGCCCTCCAGCCGGCCGAGGGTGTCGAGCAGCATGCGGTTGTCCCGCGGGTGCAGGCCGATGGTGGGCTCGTCGAGGATGTAGCAGACCCCGCGCAGGTTGGAGCCGAGCTGGGCGGCAAGGCGGATGCGCTGCGCCTCGCCCCCGGACAGGGTGGGCGCGGCGCGGTCCAGGGACAGGTAGCCCAGCCCCACCTCGCGCAGGAAGCCGAGCCGGGCCCCGATCTCCGCCAGCAGGTCGCGGGCGATGGCCGCCTCGCGCCCCTGCAGCCGCAGCTTCCCCAGCGCCCGCTCCGCCTCGCTCGCCGGGAGGGCGGAGTACCCGGCGATGGACTGGCCGCGGAAACGCACCGCCAGCGCCTCGGGGCGCAGCCGCCCGCCCCGGCAGGCGGGGCAGGCGTGCGCCTCGCCCGCGAACGCCTCGGTCCAGGCCGCCTCCTCGCCGCTCTGGTCGGCGTCGAAGCCCGGCAGCTCTACCCCGGTGCCGTAGCAGTGGCCGCACCAGCCGTGGCGGGAGTTGTAGGAGAACAGCCGCGGATCCAGCTCCGGGAAGCTGCGGCCGCAGCCGGGACAGGCGCGGCGGGTGGAGATGAGCACCTCCTCGGCGCGGGCCGCCGTGAGCGCCCGCTTCGCGCCGCGGGGACCGACGCGCACCCGCACCAGCCCCTTGCCGTGCTCCAGGGCCTGCTCCAGCAGCGCGCGCAGCGCCGCCCCGGCGCCGGGCGCCACCGTCAGCTCGCCCAGCGGCAGGTCGATGTCGTGCTCCCGGTAGCGGTCCAGCCGCGGCCACGGCGCGGTGGGAACCAGCTCGCCGTCCACCCGCAGGTGGCCGTGGCCGCGCCCGACGGCCCACTTGGCGAGATCGGTGTAGTAGCCCTTGCGGGCGCTCACCAGCGGCGCCAGCAGCGCCACGGTCCGGCCGCGCCACTGGCGCTGGATGCGGGCCAGGATCGCCTCGGGCGCCTGGGGCTCGATGGGCAGGTCGCAGTCGGGGCAGTACTGGGTGCCCAGCTTCACGAACAGCAGGCGCAGGAAGTGGTGCACCTCGGTCAGCGTGGAGACGGTGCTCTTGCGCCCGCCGCGGCTGGTGCGCTGCTCGATGGCCACGGTGGGCGGGATGCCGGTGATGGCGTCCACGTCGGGCCGCCCCGCCGGCTGCACGAACTGGCGGGCGTAGGCGTTCAACGACTCCAGGTAGCGGCGCTGGCCCTCGTTGAAGAGGATGTCGAAGGCCACCGTGCTCTTGCCCGAGCCGGAGATGCCGGTGATGACGGTGAAGCGCCCGCGGGGGATGTCGAGATCCACCCCGCGCAGGTTGTGCTCGCGGGCGTTGACGATGCGGATGCTCGGCTCCGCCTCCCTGGCGGGCGGCGCCGGGGCCGCCGGCTCGGCCAGGGCAGTCGCCGCCGCGGCGCCCCGCGCCAGCGCGGCCTCGTAGTCGCGCAGAGCCGCCCCGGTATGGCTGCCGGGGTGGGCCGCCACCTGGGCCGGGGTGCCGGTGCAGACCAGCGCGCCGCCGCCCTCGCCCCCCTCCGGGCCGAGGTCGATGATCCAGTCCGCGGCGCGGATGACATCCAGGTTGTGCTCGATCACCAGCAGCGAGTGGCCCTCCGCGAGCAGGCGGCGGAAGGCGCCCAGCAGCCGGGCGATGTCGTCGAAGTGCAGCCCGGTGGTGGGCTCATCGAACAGGAACAGGGTGGTGCCGGCGGACTTGCCCGCCCTGGCCAGGTGCCCCGCCAGCTTCAGCCGCTGGGCCTCGCCCCCGGACAGGGTGGGTACCGGCTGGCCCAGGCGCAGGTAGCCAAGCCCCACCGCCGCCAGCGGCTCCAGGGCGGCGAGCACCGCCGGCACCGCCGCGAAGGCCGCCACCGCCTCGGTGACGGTGAGCTCCAGCACCCCGGCGATGGACAGGGCGCGATCGCTGCCCGGCGGCCGCAGGCGCACCTCCAGCACCTCGTCGCGGAAGCGGCGGCCGTTGCAGTCGGGGCAGCGCAGGTAGACGTCGGAGAGGAACTGCATCTCCACGTGCTCGAAGCCGTTGCCGCCACAGGCGGGACAGCGCCCGGTGCCGGAGTTGAAGCTGAAGGTGCCGGCGGTGTAGCCGCGCTCGCGCGCCTCCGGCACGGCGGCGAAAAGCTTGCGGATGGCGTCCAGCGCGCCCACGTAGCTGGCCGGGTTGGAGCGGGTGGTCTTGCCGATGGGCGACTGGTCCACCAGCACGACCCCGTCCACCCCCTCGTGGCCGCGCAGTCCGCGGTGGCGGCCCGGGACTTCCTTCGGGTGGCCCTTGAGCTTGGTCAGCGCCTGGTAGAGCACGTCCTGCACCAGGGTCGACTTGCCCGAGCCGGAGACGCCGGTGACGCACACCAGCCGGCCGAGGGGGATCGACACGTCGATGCCGCGCAGGTTGTGCTCGGCGGCCCCGAGCACCTCCAGGCGAGGCGTCTCCGGCCCCGGCGGCCGGGCCGCGCCCGGCGTCGAGACGCTGCGGCGGCCGGCCAGGTAGTCGGCGGTGAGCGAGCCGCGGGCCGCGGGCAGCCCGGCGGCGGGACCGTAGTAGACCGCCTCGCCGCCGCGCTCGCCGGGGCCGGGGCCGAGGTCGAGGATGCGGTCGGCGGCCAGCATCACCTGGGGATCGTGCTCCACCACCAGCAGGGTGTTGCCGGCGTCGCGCAGGCGCCGCATCACCTCCACCACCCGGTGCACGTCCCGGGGATGCAGGCCGATGGAGGGCTCGTCGAGGACGAACAGGGTGTTCACCAGGGAGGTGCCGAGCGCGGTGGTGAGGTTGATGCGCTGCACCTCGCCGCCGGAGAGGGTGCGCGACTGGCGGTCCAGGGTCAGGTAGCCGAGCCCCACCTCTGCCAGGTAGCGCAGCCGGGCGCGGATCTCGCCCAGCAGCTGCTCGGCGGCCTGGTCCAGCGGCGCCGGCAGCCGCAGCCCCTCGAACAGGGCCAGGCAACGCTCCAGGGGCAGCCCCATCACGTCGTGGAGGTTGAGCCCCGGCAGCCGCTCCAGCGTCGCCGCCGGCAGCGGCAGGCCGGCCGGGCGGAAGCGCCGGCCGGGGTCGAGCACCGCGTCGGCCTCGGCGCGGCTGCCCAGCCGCCAGAGCAGGGCGTCGGGCTTGAGCCGCGCGCCGTGGCAGGCGGGGCAGGTGTCGTAGCTGCGGTACTTGGACAGCAGCACGCGGATGTGCATCCGGTAGCTCTTGGTCTCGAGCCAGTCGAAGAAGCGCCGCACCCCGTACCAGACGCCGTCGTCCCAGTCCCCCTCGCCCTCCAGCACCCACTGCCGCTGGGCCTCCTCCAGCGCCCGCCAGGGCACGTCCAGGGGGACGCCGCACCGGCGCGCGAAGCGCTCCAGGTCCGCCTGGCACTCGTAGTAGCTGTCGGTCTGCCAGGGCTTCACCGCCCCCCCGGCCAGGCTCTTCTCCCCGTCCGGCACCACCAGGGCGTAGTCGATGCCCATGGTGCGGCCGAAGCCGCGGCAGGTCTCGCAGGCGCCCACCGGCGAGTTGAAGGAGAAGTGGCTGGGGAGGGGATCGTGGTAGTGGCGGTCGCAGTCGGGGCAGTGGAGATCGGTGGAGAAGCGCCGGACGCCGTCCCCCTCCGCCCCGATGGACTCCACCGCCAGGCGGCCGTGGCCGTGGGCGAAGGCCTGCTCCAGGGCCTCGACGATGCGGTCCCGGCGCCCCGGCTCCAGCCGCACCCGGTCCTGCACCACCGTGAGCCGGCTGCCCTCGCAGCGCTGGATGCGGGTGTAGCCCTGGGCCGCCAGCAGCCGCTCCACCTCCTCCGTGGTGAAGTTCTCCGGCACGGTGAGGGGGAAGGTGACCGCCACCGCCGGGCCGCGGCCCCCGGCGTCCGCCTCCGCCCCCTCCATGAGCTGGCGGTAGACGCTGTCGGGATCGTCGCGCACCACCGGGCGCCCGCAGCCGCCGCAGTAGAGCCGCGCCGCCCGGGCGAAGAGCAGCTTCAGGTGATCGTTGAGCTCGGTCATGGTGCCCACGGTGGAGCGGGAGGTGCGCACCGGGTTGGTCTGGTCGATGGCGATGGCCGGGGGAATGCCGTCGATGCGGTCCACGCCGGGCTTGTCCATGCGGTCGAGGAACTGCCGCGCGTAGGGGGAGAAGGTCTCCACGTAGCGGCGCTGGCCCTCGGCGTAGACGGTGTCGAAGGCGAGCGAGGACTTGCCCGATCCGCTCGGCCCGGTCACCACGATGAACTCGTTGAGGGGCAGCTCGAGGGTCAGGTCCTTGAGGTTGTTCTGCCGGGCGCCCACCACCCGGATGCAGTCATCGGCCATGGCTGTTCACAGGGAGGATGGGTGTCGGCGGCGGGAATCAGGCGCGGGCCGCGGCCGTGGACCGGCGCAGCGCCCGCCCGCGCGGGGCGCGCTTCCACCAGTGGTAGTGGCTACCCTCGGCGGAGACCGACTCGTGGGGCCGGTAGCGGCGCCGGCCCTCCCCGTCGAGTCGCAGGAAGCCCCAGTCCCTGCACTTGCCGCCATGCATGAACAGGGTCCAGGCCTCGCCCCCCTCGGGCAGTACCACCCGGTGGAAGTCGCCGCCGCCGATGCGGTTGAAGCGCCCCGGCCGCACCGGCCGCTCCACCACCCGCTCGCCCGCCTCCGCCGGGGCCAGCAGCAGCTCGCGGTAGCCGCCCGCCAGCACCCAGCTCAGCGCCCACGGCCAGGGGTGGTCGTGCAGGCCGCGGTCGGGATCGCTGGCCACGAAGCGGTGGAGATAGACCCCGCCGCCGCCGGGCAGGCGCAGCAGATGGTAGCGCTCCAGGTAGGGCTCGCCGTGGTGGCCGTTGATGATCCGGCAGCGCAGCCAGCCGCTGAGGCGGTAGAGGAGGGCGGAGAAGCGGGTCGTGGGTCGCATGGCGGTCCTTCGGGGTTCCTGGGCCACGGGATCATAACCCGGTTCGCCGGTCGGTTACCCCATCGGAGCCAATGTCCGGACCCCGCACCACGATGGGGCGGCCCGTCCCGCGGCCCGTTCTTACGAACGGCGGCCGGTACCGGCCGGGCCCGACCGCCTGTAGTCGACCATGCCACCCTGACATTCGCCATCCTGATACCCACGCCAGCGCCCGGCCGATTGACAAACGGCCTGCCGTGCACGCCTCCCCAAACCGGTGCGGATTACCGCTTGTTCCCGCTTTCAATCCGAACCGAAACATCTTCTCCCCCCTCCTGTTGGCGGTTGTCACCCCGTTTCCAGACATTCGCAACCCCCACCCCTCGCGTCACTAAGCCATTGAATCCCTTCCCGGACGCTCGCCGAAGACGGGAAATTCCCCTGGCGCCCCGTGCCCGGCACCCGAGCGGGGCTGGCACACCGCTTGCACTTCGAGCCGGGAACGCCGCCATCGGTGACACACCGGAGCGGCACTTCGAAACCCCACTGGAGGCGACAATGCACACACCCACCCGACGATTCCTGTCACGCATCGCGAAAACCGGCCTCGCCGCGGCGATGGCCCTCTCCCTTGCCCAGGGCGCCCAGGCCGCGCCGGCCACCGCCGCGGTGAACACCACCGGCCTGGCCGTGGACGACGCCAGCGTCACCGTCGGCATCCTCCACTCCCTGAGCGGCACCATCGCCATCACCGAGTCCTCGGTGGTGGACGCCGAGAAGCTGGCCATCGACGAGATCAACGCCGCCGGCGGCGTGCTCGGCCGCCAGATCAAGGTGGTGGTGGAGGACGGAGCCAGCGACTGGCCCACCTTCGCCGAGAAGGCCAACAAGCTGCTCGGCAGCGACAAGGCCGCCGCCGTGTTCGGCTGCTACACCTCCGCCTCGCGCAAGGCGGTGCTGCCGGTGTTCGAGCGCGGCAAGGGGCTGCTCTACTACCCCACCTACTACGAGGGGCTGGAGCAGTCGCCCAACATCATCTACACCGGCCAGGAGGCCACCCAGCAGAACATCGCCGCGGTGGAGTGGCTGATCAAGGAGAAGGGCGCCAAGACCTTCTACCTGCTCGGCTCCGACTACATCTGGCCGCGCACCACCAACAAGATCGCCAAGAAGGTGATCGAGCGCCTGGGCGGCAAGGTGGTGGCCGAGGAGTACGCCCCGCTGGGCCACACCCAGTTCGGCTCCATCATCAACAAGATCAAGCTGCGCAAGCCCGACGTGGTCCTGAGCACCATCGTGGGCGGCAGCAACGTGGCCCTCTACAAGCAGCTCAAGGCCGCCGGCCTCGACGGCGGCAACAAGACGCTGATGGCCTTCGCCATCACCGAGGAGGAGGTGCGCGGCATCGGCGCCGAGAACGTCACCGGCGTCTACGTGCCCATGGGCTACTTCCAGACCGTCGACAACGAGGCGAACAGGAAATTCGTGGCCGCCTTCAAGGCCCGGTACGGCGAGGACCGCGTCATCGGCGACACCATGGAGGCCGGCTACATCGCCCCCTACCTGTGGAAGGCCGCCGTGGAGAAGGCCGGCAGCTTCGACGTGGAGAAGGTGGCCGCCGCCTCCGCGGGCCTGGAACTCGACGCGCCCGAGGGGATGGTGAAGCTGCACGACAGCAACCACCACCTCTACAAGTACACCCGCATCGGGCAGATCCGCGCCGACGGCCTGATGGACATCGTCCACGAGACCGGCCTCATCGAGCCGAACCCCTACCCCGAGCTGTAAAACCTGACCGGCGCCCCGCCCGGGCGGGGCGCCGGCCACCCCACCGTCATTCAGGAACATTCATTCCGGAGGGAGTCTCACCATGGGTGACATCCTCATCATGCAGGCCTTCAGCGGGCTGAGCCTCTTCTCGGTGCTGCTGCTCATGGCCCTGGGTCTGGCCATCATCTTCGGCCTCATGGGAGTCATCAACATGGCCCATGGCGAGTTGATGGCCATGGGCGCCTACACCACCTACCTGACCTCGGTGGTGTTCGAGAAGTACCTCCCGGGCCTCATGGGGGCCTACCTGATCTTCGCCATCGTGTTCGCCTTCCTGGTGACCTTCGCCTTCGGCAACCTGATGGAACGGTTCATGATCCAGCACCTCTACCGGCGGCCGCTGGACACCCTGCTCGCCACCTGGGGTCTGAGCCTCATCCTGCAGCAGGGCTTCCGCACCATCTTCGGCGCGCCCGAGGTGGGGGTGCCCATGCCCGACTGGCTGCTGGGCGCCTGGCAAGTCACCGACGCCATCGAGATCCCCCTCAACGGCCTGTTCGTCATGGCCCTGTCGCTGCTGGTGACCCTGGCGGTGTTCGTGTTCATCTTCCGCAGCCGCTGGGGCCTGCGCATCCGCGCCGTGACCCAGAACCGGGTGATGAGCGGCGCGGTGGGCATCGACACCAAGCGGGTGGACCGCGTCACCTTCTCCATCGGCTCCGGGGTGGCCGGCATCGCCGGCGCGGCCTTCACCCTGCTCGGATCCACCGGGCCCGGCACCGGCCAGCTCTACATCGTGGATACCTTCATGGTGGTGGTGTTCGGCGGCGTGCAGAGCCTCATCGGCACCATCGTATCCGCCTTCACCATCGCCGAGGCCCAGTCGACCATGGAGTTCTTCCTCAGCGGCTCCATGGCCAAGGTCCTCACCCTGCTCGGCATCGTGGTGATCCTGTTCTTCCGCCCGGAAGGACTCCTCAGCCTGAAAGTGAGGAAGTGACATGCTGGAACGACTCTTCCAATTCGCCGGCGGCCGCCGCGATCTGGTCAACCTGCTGCTGCTCGGCGCGCTGCTGCTGGTGGTGATGCCTCTCGTCCTGGACTCCTTCCGCCTCAACCTGGCGGGCAAGTACCTCTCCTTCGCCTTCGTAGCGGTGGGGCTGGTGCTGTGCTGGGGCTACGGCGGCATCCTCAGCCTCGGCCAGGGCATCTTCTTCGGCCTCGGCGGCTACCTGATGGCCATGTTCCTGAAGCTGGAGTCCTCGGGCGCCGAGCTGCCGGACTTCATGGTGTGGAACAGCCTGGAGTCGCTGCCGGCCTTCTGGCAGCCCTTCCACAGCTTCGGCTTCACGCTGCTGGCGATCTTCGTGGTGCCCACGCTGCTGGCCTGGCTCATCGGCGCGGCCATGTTCAAGCGCCGGGTGGGCGGGGTCTACTTCGCCATCATCACCCAGGCGCTGGCGTGGATCCTCTCCATCCTGTTCATCGGCCAGCAGGGGCTCACCGGCGGCATCAACGGCATCACCAACTTCAGCACCCTGCTGGGCTGGGACCTCTACAGCGAGAGCGCCAAGCTCACCCTCTACTACGTCAACGCGGCGCTGCTCATCGGCGTGCTGCTGGCGAGCCGCTTCATCCTCGACAGCCGCCTGGGCAAGCTGCTGGTGGCGGTGCGCGACAAGGAGGACCGGGTCCGCTTCTCCGGCTTCGACGTCTCCAACTTCAAGATCTTCGTCTTCTGCGTGGCGGCGCTGTTCTCCGCCATCGGCGGGGCCATGTTCACCCTGCAGGTGGGGCTCATCTCGCCCTCGCTGATGGGCATCGTGCCCTCCATCGAGATGGTGGTGTTCGCCGCGGTCGGCGGGCGCTACTCGGTCATCGGCGCGGTCTACGGCACGCTGCTGGTGAGCTACGGCAAGACCTTCCTCTCGGAGAACTTCCCGGAGCTGTGGCTCTACTTCATCGGCGCGCTGTTCATCGCCGTGGTGATGGTGTTCCCCAACGGCCTCGCCGGCCTGGTGGACAACCTGCGCCAGCGTCTTCGCCCGCGCGGCCGCGCCCTGCCGGTCACCGCCGTGGCAGAGGAGGCCCGGGCATGAACACTCCCCAGGAGCACATGATCCTCGAGGTGGAGGGGCTCAGCGTCTCCTTCGACGGCTTCCGGGCGGTGGACGACCTCAACTTCTACGTGGCGCCCAACGAGCTGCGGGTGGTCATCGGACCCAACGGCGCCGGCAAGACCACCCTGCTCGATCTCATCTGCGGCAAGACCCGCGCCACCGCCGGCTCCATCCGCTTCAGGGATCGCGAGCTGACGCGCATGCGCGAGCACGAGATCGTGCGCCTCGGCGTGGGGCGCAAGTTCCAGAACCCGTCCATCTACGAAAACCTCTCGGTGGCGGAGAACCTGGAGATCTCCTACCCGCGCAGCCACGGCGTGTTCGCCTCGCTGTTCTTCAAGCGCGACGCGAAGCTGCGCGAGCGCATCGACGAGGTGGCCGAGGCCATCTTCCTCGGCGACCGGCTCGATGCCGAGGCCGGCGCCCTCAGCCACGGCCAGAAGCAGTGGCTGGAGATCGGCATGCTGCTGATGCAGGAGCCGGAGCTGATGATGCTCGACGAGCCGGTGGCCGGCATGAGTCCCCGGGAGCGCGAGCAGACCGCCGAGCTGCTCAACCGCATCACCCGCAACCGCGCCGTGATCGTCATCGAGCACGACATGGAGTTCGTCAAGAACATCGCCCACCGCGTCACCGTGCTGCATCAGGGCCGGCTGCTCAGCGAGGGCTCCATCGAGAGCGTTCAGCGGGACGAGCGCGTCATCGAGGTCTACCTGGGCCACTGATCGGGGACACCACATGTTCAACGCAGAATCCGTCAACGTCGCCTACGGCCAGAGCCACGTGGTGCACGACGTGAGCTTCACCGTGCAGCCGCGGGAGACGCTCGCCATCATGGGCCGCAACGGCATGGGCAAGACCACCCTGCTGAAGGCGCTCATGGGCATCCTGCCCGTGAAGAGCGGCCGGGTGGCCATGGAGGGCGCCGACCTGACCCGGGCCGAGAGCCACACCCACGTGCGCCACGGCATCGCCTACGTGCCCCAGGGCCGCATGATCTTCCCCACCCTGACGGTGGAGGAGAACATCCAGACCGGGCTGGAGAAGCAGGGCACCCGCGAGGTGCCCGAGAGCATCTACTCCCTCTTCCCGGTGCTGTTCGACATGCGCCACCGCAAGGGCGGAAACCTCTCGGGCGGCCAGCAGCAGCAGCTCGCCATCGCCCGCGCCCTGGTCACCGAACCGAAGGTGATCCTGCTGGACGAACCCACCGAGGGCATCCAGCCCTCCATCATCAAGGACATCGCCCGCACCCTGAACGAGATCAAGGCCATGCACGGCGTGTCCATCGTGGTCACCGAGCAGGTGCTGAGCTTCGCCCTGGCGGTGGCCGATCGCTTCCTGGTCATGGAGAAGGGCGCCGTCATCCACGAGGACACCCGCGCGGGCGTGGACGAGGCGCGCATCAAGCAGTTCCTGACCGTCTAGCCGCGGCCGGGCGTTCCCCGGAGCGCCCGCCCCGTACAACCCAGCCCCAGCAACACGATAGAGAACAGGAGCAGACCCATGAGACACGGAGACATCTCCTCCAGCAACGACACCGTCGGCGTGGCCGTCGTGAACTACAAGATGCCCCGGCTGCACACCAGGGCCGAGGTCCTGGACAACGCCCGCAGGATCGCCGACATGGTGGTGGGCATGAAGCAGGGCCTGCCGGGCATGGACCTGGTGATCTTCCCCGAGTACAGCACCCACGGGATCATGTACGACCCGAAGGAGATGTACGAGACCGCCTCCACCTGCCCGGGCGAGGAGACCGCCATCTTCTCCGAGGCGTGCCGCAAGGCCAGGACCTGGGGCGTGTTCTCCCTTACCGGCGAGCAGCACGAGGAGCACCCCAACAAGGCCCCCTACAACACCCTCATCCTCATCGACGACCAGGGCGAGATCGTGCAGAAGTACCGCAAGATCATGCCCTGGTGCCCCATCGAGGGCTGGTACCCCGGCGGCAAGACCTACGTCTCCGACGGCCCCAAGGGCATGAAGGTGAGCCTCATCATCTGCGACGACGGCAACTACCCGGAGATCTGGCGCGACTGCGCCATGAAGGGCGCCGAGCTCATCGTCCGCTGCCAGGGCTACATGTACCCGGCCAAGGACCAGCAGGTGATGGTGGCCAAGGCCATGGCCTGGATGAACAACAGCTACGTGGCCGTGGCCAACGCCACCGGCTTCGACGGCGTCTACTCCTACTTCGGCCACTCCGCCATCGTCGGCTTCGACGGCCGCACCCTGGGCGAATGCGGCGAGGAGGAGTATGGCATCCAGTACGCCGAGCTCTCCGTCTCCGCCATCCGCGACGCGCGCAAGACCTGGCAGAGCCAGAACCACCTGTTCAAGCTCCTGCACCGCGGCTACACCGGAACCATCAACTCGGGCGACAGCACCGAGGGCGTGGCGGAATGCCCCTACGAGTTCTACAGCACCTGGGTCAAGGATCCGGCCAAGGCCAAGGCGCAGGTGGAGGCCATCACCCGCACCACCGTGGGCACCTCCGAGTGCCCCATCGCCGGCATCCCCAACGATGCCGACGCCGGCAGCCACAAGTAGCACCCCGCCGGTGCCGGCCCCGCGGGGCCGGCACCCTCCCTTTCCGGACACAGCCCCACCGCCATGACCGACCGCGCCCCGCCGGTGCCCGAACCCATCGGGTGCGAGCCGACCCTGCGGCAGCTGCGCCGCCACCTGGGGCTCTACGTCACCGCCCTGTGGGGCACCCCGCGGGCCATCGCTCCCGTCGCTCCGGGGGGCATCGCTCCCTACCTCGAAGGCGAATCGATCCATCTGCCCGCAGTCTGGCCGGCGGGGCTGGGTCTGCCCGCCCTCCCCCTCTACCGCGCCGCCGCCGCCCATGCCGCCGCCCACCTGGCCGCGCCCTGCCCGCTGCAGTTGGGCGACCAGCTCAGGCCGCGCCAGCGCGCCATCATCGGCCTCGTGGAGGACGCCCGCGTGGAGGCGCTCGCCATCGCGCAGTTTCCTGGGCTGCGCCGGCTCTGGGCGAGCCTGCACCCGCGCTACCGGCCCGACAACGTCACCTTTCCCGCCCTGCTCTCGCGCCTCTCCCTGGCGCTGCTCGACCCGGCTCACCACGACGACAACCACTGGGTGGCCAAGGGCGTGCGCCTCTTCCGCGAGGCGCGTGGCCGACTGGACGATCCGTCGCTCGCCCGCGAGCTGGGCACCGCCCTGGCCCACGACATCGGCCAGATGCGCCTCGCCATGGACGAGGGTCATCCGCCGCTGCCGGCCCCCTACCGCGACGACCACCGCCACCTCTGGGCGCTGGAGCGCGAGCAGCTTGTGGGCGACGCCGATTCGGAGCCTCCACCCCGGCAGGAGACGCCGGGCAGCCGGATGGTGGAGTCGCCGGCGGGGGGCCGCGACCTCGCCTTCACCGAGGAGCCGGCACAGGGCCCCGGGCCCGAGGGCTTCCGGGTGCAACCGGTGACGGAGGACGCGCCGCTGGAGTACCTGCGCCGCTCGCCGAAGCGGACCGGCGAACCGGTGCTCCATCCCGAGTGGAACCACCGCACCGGCATCCTGCGCCCGCGCTGGTGCACGGTGCACGACCGCATCCCCGACGCGGGGCCACTGGCGCGCATCGACGCGCTGCTGGCACGCAACCGCTTCCTGCTGGGGCGGCTGCAGCGCCTCATCATGGCCCTGCGCCTGCAACGGCTGCAGCGCCAGCGCGGCCAGACCACCGGCGACGATCTGGATCTGAACGCCGCCCTGCGGGCGCTGGTGGAGATGCGCGCCGGCTTCGAACCCGACAGCCGCCTCTACATCCGTGCCGCCCCCTACCCCGAGGGCGATCTCTCCACCCTCCTCCTGCTGGATCTCTCCGAGTCGGCCAACACGCCGGTGATGGAAACCGGCGGCACCCTCCTCGACCTGACCCTGGAGGCCACCGTGCTGCTGGCCCACACCCTATCGGCGCTGCACGAACGCTTCGCCGTGCACGGCTTCGCCTCCAACGGCCGCCACGAGGTGCACTACCGGCGCTTCAAGGAGTTCGCCGACCCCTACGACGACACGTCCCGGGCGCGCCTGGCCGGCATGGCCGCCGGCTGGTCCACGCGCATGGGCGCGGCCCTGCGCCACGCGGGAGCGCAGTTGCAGGGGGAACCCACCTCCCACCGGCTGGTACTGGTGGTCACCGACGGCGAGCCATCCGACGTGGACGTGTTCGACCCGGACTACCTGGTGCAGGACGCCCGCAACGCCGTGCAGGCGCTGCGGGCCACGGGGATACAGACCTACTGCCTGAGCCTCGACCCCCGCGCCGACCGCTACGTGGGCACCATCTTCGGCCGCAACCACTACGGCGTCGTGGACCACGTGGCGCGGCTGCCGGAGCGGCTGACCGGGCTCTACCTGGCGCTGACGCGGCGGCGGTGAGTGTCACGCGCAAGAGGGATCTCACCGTCGGCGCAATGCACGGCAGGAATCGACCACCTCCATGCCGGGACGGCAGGCGATGGGATGGGATGCGGCCGCCAGGTGTACCCGTGCTGCGCATCGGAGCATGAAATCCATCCGGGCAGCCGATCATCCTGGCCGCCCACCGGCTTGACCCGCCTCAAGGCCATGCCGGCCGGCCGCCGGTACGCTCACCCTCGGGCAACCGGAGGCCGGTCATGGTCGATGCGACGCTGGACCCCGTGCGAGCCGAACCCGCCGCGGGGCGTTTCCCGGGCAACATGGCGATCTGGGTCGGCATCACCTGTGAATTCGTCGAATTCGGCGTGCTGTTCGCCGTCTACTTCGTCGCCCGCGCCCACTTCCCCGAGGCGTTTCACGCCGGCCCCGGCCGGCTCTCGACCACGGCCGGCGCCGCCATCACCCTGCTGATGGTGACCAGCAGCTACTGCATCGCCTGTTCCGTGAGCGCCATGCGCCGCGACCGGCGGCGGCAGGCCCTCCTGTGGCTCTGCGCCGCGCTGGCGGTGGCCCTCGGCTACCCGCTGGTAAAGTACCTGGAGGTGGGCCGGAACCTGGCCCAGGGGCTGGACGGAGGCGCCGGGATTTTCATCACCGTCTACTACTACCTGACCATCAATCACCTGGTGCACGCCACCTGGGGGATCCTCGGCATCCTCTTCGTCCTCGGACGCCTCGCCTTCGGCGCCTACAGCGCGGAAAACCACGCCGGACTGGAAGCGCTCGGCAGCTACTGGCACGCCACCGACATGATCTGGCTGGTCCTGTTCACCCTCTTCTACCTGCTGGCCTGAACACCATGAGCGCCCGGACCGACAGCCTCCCCTCCCTGACCCGCGCCTGGCTGATCCTGGTGGCCCTCACCCTCGCCAGCATCGCCCTCGGCAAGTGGAGCGCCGCCATTCCCTGGCTGCCCCTGCTGATGGCCGTCGTCATCTGGATCAAGTGCGCCATCATCGCCGACCGCTTCATCGAGGCGGACCGGGCGCACCCCTTCGTCCGCCGCGTGGTGCGGGTATTCATCGCCCTGGCGCCGATCGCCCTGATCCTCGTCACCCTGTTCGGTCCCGGGATCGCGCGTTTGCTGACCCTGAAGTAGGCGCATCCGGTCCCATCGCCGGCAACTGGCGCGCTCCGGGGTCGGACCTGGACAAGCATCTGTTTGCACAGCCGAATGCCCCTGACATGGCACAGCCGAATGCCCCTGACATGGGAGCCAGCCCATCTTGCGATGGCCGACTTCACCCCCCACCGCTCGTGTCTCTGGACGCGCGGTGGCGATTGGGATTCGCCAGGGCTGCCGATTCCTTCCCGGGATCGCCTTTCCGAACCGGAAATACCGACGATTCATGGAATTGTTGCCTTATTAATCCGCATGTTGCGCAGGTCCGACCCGTTGGCCGGGACCCGTTGAATGGGCTTGCTCTCGGGCGGGGGATGAGCTAGGTTGTTGATTAGAGGCCGACCAAAGCATCATACGAAGCCAAGGAGTCAAGCAGCAAAGGAGGAACAGGGATGTTGTGGTGGCCAAAGGCGATCTATGAATCTCTGCCCGCCAGCTATCTCGTGGCGGGTCTCACCAGTCTTTACGAGTTACCCAAACCGCTGGCCTTGTGGCCCGGATGCACATTCCTGTGCGCGGGTGCCCTGGCGATCTTCATGCGCGTCCAGTACCGGAATCGTCGCCGGCTGTCGCTGAGCAGCGATGAGCTCAGGCATGTCCACCGCCAGCAGCGGATGGTGGACAGGAGGGCCGAGGCCGCGCTGAAGGAGTTCGAGTTCAGCCAGTCACACGGCGCACAGCGCCGGCTCACCAGGCACGACATTCCCGACAAACGCTGAGCCTCCCACGGGGCCGGAATGCATCGAACACGTACGGGAACGGTGCCGCGTCTTTCATCCCTCCCCACTTGACCTGGTGGCGCGCAGGGAGCGGGCCTGGCCAGGCCGCTGTCAACCGGCCAAGCTGCCCCTGACCCGGGCGTCGCTCCAGTCCCACGGAACCGCGTTTACGCCCCAACCTCCTGCGCGACCGGATGGGCGGCGGCCTACAGCCGCGGCCCGCCCCGGCGGTGCTTCACCCGCGAGAGCAGGGTCTTGCACTCCACGCTGAGGATGTGGGGGCGGGAGAAGATGTGGCGGCTGGTGAAGCGGTCGAGGGCCTCGAAGTCCTCGGTCAGGGTGTGGATGTGCAGGCTCTGCAGGTCGCTCATGATGTAGAGGCTCACCACCTCCGGCAGTCCGGCCAGTTCCCGGGCCACCGACTCGATGGCCACCGGCGCCACCTTCACGTCCACGAAGGCCGAGAGGGTCTTGCCGGTCTTCTCCGGGTTGATGACGGCGGTGAACTGCTCGATGATGCCGTCCTCCTGCAGGCGCCTGACCCGTTCGCGCACGTGGGCGCGGGAGACGCCCAGTTCGCGGGCGATGTCGGCGTAGGCCATGCGGCCGTTCTTGATCAGCAGGCTGACGATGCGGGTGTCGGTATTGTTCATTGGGCTCCGTCCAGTCGGTCGTGGGGCCTTTCCAGGCCCGGTCCCGGACGCAATGCAAGATCGGTGCTCACCCCCCCTTTCCCCGATGACGCGGTTTTCATGGGCCCGGCGACGAGCCCGACGCCTCGGAATGGTGCCGTTCGCACCATTTTGAGGCAGCCAATCGCGCCTGGGGCCCCTGACAAACGGCAATGGACCGGACGACTGGGATCAGCGCCGTGAGCAAATCGGATTCATTTGCCTGACAAACGGAATGCCACGGCGTCGGGAAACCCATCCCGGTTGACATTCGCAACATGGTGCACCCCACACCATCCTGGTGCGGCTCCCGGCGCCCGTTCCGGTCCCGGCACCCGGTGGAAATCCAACTTTCCCTTTAAAACAGTCGCTTGAAAGTTCCTTGCCCGGTTGGCACAGGCCTTGCTCTCCCGGTTTCAGCCCCGGTTGACATCCGTCCGATGCGGCCGGGTTCCGAACCCGACACAGACAGGAGCAGCGCCATGACCCTCAAGCGACGCGATTTCCTCAAGGCCGGCATGGCCGGCGCACTGGCCGGCGCCGCCACGATGGCCCCCGCCATCGTCCGCGCGGAGTCGAAGCAGAAATTCCGCTGGAAGATGACCAACGCCTACGGACCGGGCGCCCCCTTCTACACCGTCGGCCCCGGCAGCGCCACGGACTTCTGCAAGATGGTGGAGACCATGTCCGGCGGCCGGCTGAAGATCAAGCACTACGCCGCCGGCGAGCTGATCCCGGCCCTGGAGGGCTTCGACGCCGTCTCCCAGGGCACGGTGGAGATGAACTGGGGCAACGCCTACTTCTGGGCCGGCAAGACCTTCCCCGCCCAGTACTTCACCACGGTGCCCTTCGGCATGAACTTCCAGGGCATGAACGCCTGGATCCGCCACGGCGGCGGCCAGGAGCTGTGGGACGAGGTCTACGCCCCCTTCAACGTCATCGGCATGCCCGCCGGCAACACCGGCGTGCAGATGACCGGCTGGTTCCGCGAGCCGGTGGAGAAGATCGAGGACTTCAACGGCCTGCGCATGCGCATCCCGGGACTGGCCGGCAAGGTCTACGAGACCCTGGGGGTGAGCGTGAAGCTGCTGCCCGGCGGCGAGATCTTCCCGGCGCTGGAGCGCGGCGTCATCGACGCGGCGGAGTTCGTCGGCCCCTACCAGGACCGCCGCATGGGGCTGCACAAGGCGGCCAGGTACTACTACACCACCGGCTGGTCGGAGCCCTCCAACACCACCGAGCTGCTCGTGAACAAGGAAGCCTGGGCGGGCCTGCCCGAGGACCTGCAGGCCATCGTCCGGGCCGCGGCCGAGGCCTGCAACCTCATCAGCCACACCTGGTCGGAGGCCAACAACTCCGAGGCCCTGGAGGATCTCGTCACCAACTACGGGGTGGAGGTGCGCACCCTGTCGCCGGAGATCGTGGCCAGGCTGAAGACCGTGACCATGGAGACCCTGGAGAGCCACGCGGCGGCCGACCCGATGGTGCGCAAGGTCCACGACAGCTACTTCGCCTTCAAGCAGAAGCACGATGCCTGGCAGGCGCGCAGCGAAACCGTGGTGCAGACCCAGCTGTGAGCGGAGCGGGCCGATGACCGACAGTCCCCTGGCCCGGCACGCCCGGCGGCTCGACGCGTTCGTTGAACGCGTCGGCCGCGGGGCCGCCTGGCTGACCCTGGCGCTGGTGCTGCTGGTGGCGGGCAACGTGCTGGCCCGCTACCTGCTGCACACCAGCTCGGTGGCGCTGCAGGAGCTGGAGTGGCACCTGCTGGCGGCCCTGTCGCTGCTGGCCGCCTCCTACACCCTGCAGCAGAACGAGCACGTGCGGGTGGACATCCTCTACCAGCGCTACCCGGAAATCGTCCGGCGCTGGATCGACGGGCTGGTGCCGCTGGTGATCATCATCCCCTTCGCCCTGTTCATCGCCTGGCTGTCGCTGAAGTTCACCCACCAGGCCTACGCCATCGGCGAGGTGTCGCCCGATCCCGGCGGGCTCGGCTACCGCTATCTCATCAAGGCCTTCATCCCGCTGGGCTTCACCCTCATCGCGGTGCAGGCCCTCTCGATGCTGCTGGCCACCATGGCCCGCATCGGACTCGACGACAGGAGCGTCACATGGAGCCGGAAACGCTAGCCCTGCTGATGGTGGGCGGGCTGTTCGTGCTGATCCTGGCCGGCATCCCGGTAGCCTTCGCCATCGCCGCCACCGGCCTGGCCTTCGGGCTGGCCGGGTTCGGCACCGATCTGTTCAACCTGCTGCCGGCGCGCATCTTCGGCGTGGTGACCAATTACACCATGCTGGCCATCCCGCTGTTCGTGTTCATGGGGGTGCTGCTGGAGAAGTCGCGCATCGCCGAGAACATGCTCGACGTGGTGGGCCATCTGGCGGGGAAATCCCCCGGCGGGATGGCGCTGGCCATCGTCGGGGTGGGGGTGCTGATGGGCGCTTCCACCGGCATCGTCGGCGCCACGGTGGTGACGGTGGGACTCATCGCCCTGCCCCCCCTGCTGCGGCGGAACTACAAGAAGAGCTTCGCCTGCGGCACCATCTGCGCCTCGGGGACCCTGGGCCAGATCCTGCCCCCGAGCCTGATCCTGATCCTGCTCTCGGACATCATGGGCGAGTCGGTGGGCACCCTGTTCGCCGCGGCGGTGCTGCCCGGTCTGCTGCTGGCCGGGCTCTATGTCCTCTACATCATCGCCCTCGGCCGGCTGCGCCCGGAGTGGGTGCCGCCCATCGGCGCCGAGGAGCGCGCCGCCCTGCCGCGCCGGACGCTGCTGCTGCAGCTGGTGAAGACCGTCCTGCCGCCGCTGGCCCTCATCTTCACTGTGCTCGGCTCCATCATCGGGGGCATCGCCGCCCCCACCGAGGCGGCCTCCATGGGGGCGCTCGGCGCCGTGGTGCTGGTGCTCCTGAGCGGCAACCTGAACCGCCGGGTGCTCACCGACACCCTGCAGGACACCTTCAAGATCACCGGCATGATCATGTTCGTGCTGATGGCCGCCCAGGTCTTCAGCCTGAGCTTCCGGGGCCTGGACGGCGACTACCTGGTGGAGAGCCTGTTCGACAGCGTGCCGGGCGGCGAGTGGGGCGCGCTGCTGTTCATGATGCTGATGCTGTTCGTGCTCGGCTTCTTCCTGGAGTGGATCGAGATCTCCTACATCGTGCTGCCCTTGCTGCTGCCCTTCTTCCACGCCACGGGGACCGACATGGTGTGGCTGGCGATGCTGGTGACACTGAACCTGCAGACCTCGTTCCTGACCCCGCCCTTCGGCTGGTCGCTGTTCTTCCTCAAGGGCGTGGCGCCGCCGGAGGTGGACACCCGCGACATCTACCTCGGCGTCATTCCCTACATCGGCCTGCAGGCGGTGGCCATCGGCCTGGTGATGGCCTTCCCCGCCATCGCCACCTGGCTGCCCCGCGCCGTGGGCTGGTAGCCTCCGCGAACCCAAGGAGCCACACGTGAACGAACTGCTGATCCTGCTGCCGCTGCTGCTGGCCTGCGGCGCGGCGGCCGGCATCCTGGCCGGGCTGCTGGGGGTGGGGGGCGGCATCGTCATCGTGCCCATGCTCTACCACGTCTACACCGGCCTCGGCATCCCGGTGGACACGGCCATGCCGCTGTCGGTGGGCACCTCCCTCTCCACCATCATCCTCACCTCGGTCATCTCCGCCCGCAGCCACGCCCGCCGCGGCACGGTGGACCGGGCGGTGGTGCGGGGCTGGGCGCTGTTCATCCTGCTCGGCGTCGGGCTCGGCATGCTGGTGGCCAACCTGGTCTCCGGCGCCCTGCTCAAGACCCTGTTCGGCGGCCTGCTGATCCTGGTGGCCGTGCACATGCTCTACACCGCCCGCCACGCTGCGCCGCAGCTGGCCGATCGCCTGCCCGGGCGGGGACCGCAGGCACTGCTGGCGGGGGTGGTGGGCGGCTTCTCGGCCCTGCTGGGAATCGGCGGCGGCACCCTGGCGGTGCCCATGCTGAACCTGTTCGCCTTCCCCATGCACCGGGCGGTGGGCACCGCCTCGGTATTCGGCTTCCTCATCAGCGTGCCGGCCACCCTCGGCTACATCCTCACCGGCTGGGGCGCGGCGGGACTGCCGCCGGCCTCCACCGGCTTCGTCAACTGGCTCTCCTTCGCCGCCCTGGTGCCCGCCACCATGCTCTTCGCCCCCGTGGGGGTGCGCCTCTGCCACCGCCTCGACGTGCGCCAGCTCAAGCGGGTGTTCGCGCTGTTCCTGCTGCTGGTGGGCGCGAAGATGGCGGTGCTCTGATCGCACCCCGGCCCTCCGGATCCCATTGTCTATGCTTGTGACTACGGTACACGGGAGCGGGGGACGGGCGATGGGGCTGGAGTCGGTGGCCGGGCTCGGCCCCTGGGACCTCATCCCGCTGACGCCGGCGGCGGCGGCGATCCTGGGCGACTGAACCGCCGTGGCAGCGCTGCCGTCACAGGCCGGCCGCGTGCCGCTCCTTCAGGGCCACGTAGTGGTCGGGAATGCGCCACAGCAGGGCCCGCTCGGCGTCGTTCAGGGGCCGGGCCTGGCGCGCCGGACTGCCCACGTAGAGAAAGCCGCTCTCCAGCTCCTTGCCGGGCGGCACCAGGGCGCCGGCCCCGATGAGGGTCTCCGCCGGCACCCGCGCCCCGTCCAGCACCAGGGCGCCGATGCCGATGAGGCAGTGGTCGCCGATGGTGCAGCCGTGCAGCACCGCCTTGTGGCCGACGCTGACCCCGTCGCCCACCACCAGGGGGTGACCGGCGGGATTGTCCTCGCCGGGGCTGCTGACGTGCAGCACGCAGCCGTCCTGGATGTTGGTGCGCGCGCCGATGGTGACGTGGTTGACGTCGCCGCGGATGACCGTGAACGGCCACACGGAGCTGTCGCGCCCCAGGCTGACATCGCCGATCACCAGCGCCAGCGGGTCCACGTAGACCCCCGCGGCGAAGCGGGGCCGGCGATCGAGGTAGGGGCGGATGTTCATGGCGTCTCCCGCGGGGTGTCGGGGCTCCCTGGCGAACCCTCGAGGGTGGTGCACAGGCGCCAGGCCGGCGCCCAGGTCTGCAGCGGGTCGCAGGCGGACCCGGCCCCGGCCCCGGCCGCCGGACCGGCGGCCGGGGCCGGCAGGGCATCGGGGTCCGGATCGCCGGCCGCGGGGGCCAGGAACTCGTGGACCAGGATCATCCCGCCGAAGCTCGCCGCGGCGAGCACGAGGGGAATCAACAGGCCGAGCAGCCGTTGCCTGATGCCGGATTCTGACACGCTGCCGGACCCGTCCCTGGCCGTACTGGAGAAGTTAGTGTACTGCGTCACTCCTGGAGGCGCAGTACAACGGATCATAGACCGGCGAAGGCCGCCCTGCATGGGGGGAACCGCCCCCGGCAGTGCGGGACATGCCACAGTTCGGCCATCCGCGCCTTGCCTTGGCCGGGGGCGCACGGGAGACTGGAGCTGCAGCGCAGCGCGCGCCACCCGGCCCGACCGTTCCGCCGCGGACCGGCGCCGGGCAGGGGAGATGGCCGGCGAACTCAACCACCCGAACGGCAACAACAAGGAAAATTTCATGCTGAACACCACCCGCGCCCTCGGCGGCATGGCCGTCGCCCCCCACGCCCTCGCGGCCCAGGCCGGCCGCGACGTGCTGCGCGAGGGCGGCAATGCCCTGGAGGCCGCCATCGCCATGGCCGCCTCGCTGGCCGTCCACTACCCCCACATGACCGGCCTCGGCGGCGACAGCTTCTGGCTGCTGGCCGCCCCGGGCGGGGAGGTGCAGGCCATCGACGCCTGCGGCCGCACCCCGCAGACCCTCACCCCCGACTTCTACCGCCAGCGCGGACACCAGGCCATCCCCGTGCGCGGGCCGCTGGCCGCCAACACCGTGGCCGGCACCGTCTCCGGCTGGGACGCCGCCTACACCCTCAGCCGCGAGCAGTGGGGCGGAAGCCTGCCGCTGGAGCGGCTGCTCGCCGACGCCATCCACCATGCCCGCACCGGCATCCCCGTCACCGCCAGCCAGGCCCGCAACACGGCCCGCTTCCGCGCCGGGCTCGAGCCCCAGCCCGGTTTTGCCGAGACCTATCTGCCCGGCGGGGTGGTGCCCGCCGCCGGCGACCTGCTGCGCCAGCCGCGCCTGGCCGCCACCCTGGAGCGGCTCGCCGCGGCGGGTCTGGACGACTTCTACCGCGGCGAGCTGGCCGCGGCCATCGCCGCGGACCTCGAGGCCGTGGGCAGCCCGGTGGGCGCCGCCGATCTGGCCGCCCACCACGCCGAGCTGACCGCCCCGCTGGAGCTCCCGGGCCGGCTCGGCACCCTCTACAACATGCCGCCCCCCACCCAGGGCGTGGCCTCGCTCGCCATCCTCGGCCTCTACGAGCGCAAGCACACCGATTCCCTTGCCCCGGAGAGCGCCGACTACGTGCACCTGCTGGTGGAGGCCACCAAGCAGGCCTTCCGGCTGCGCGACCGCCACGTGCGGGACCCCCGGGACATGGCCACCCCGGCCGAGGAGCTGATCGACCCGATCCACCTCGACCGGGTGGCCAACCTGGTGGACATGCACCGGGCCCTGCCCTGGGAGGGCGCCGGCGACACCGGCGACACCACCTGGTTCGGCGCCATCGACGCCGAGGGCCGGGCGGTGAGCGTCATCCAGAGCGTCTACCACGAGTTCGGCAGCGGCGTGGTGCTGCCCGCCACCGGCCTGTGCTGGCAGAACCGCGGCGCCAGCTTCCACCTCGAGCGCCACCACCCCCGCGAGCTGCGCCCCGGGCGCAAGCCCTTCCACACCCTCAACCCGGCGCTGGCCCGCTTCGACGACGGCCGGGTGATGGTCTACGGGACCATGGGCGGCGACGGCCAGCCCCAGACCCAGGCGGCCGTCTACACCCGCTACGCCCACTTCGGCCAGGAGCTGCAGGCGGCGATCACCGCCCCCCGCTGGCTGCTCGGCCGCACCTGGGGCTCCAACTCCAACACCCTCAAGCTGGAGGGGCGCTTCCCGGCGGCGGTGGTGGAGGAGCTGGCCCGCCGCGGCCACCCGGTGGAGGTGGTGGCCGGCTTCGACGAGATGATGGGCCACGCCGGCGCCCTGGTGCGCCACCCCGGCGGCCTCATCGAGGGTGCCGCCGACCCCCGCAGCGACGGCTGCGTCGCCGCCTTCTAGGTCCATCCGGGAGCACACGGAAATCGCTTCCCGGCAGCGCCGGGGCGTGGTAAACAGGCACCACCTTACCTGCGCCGCCGGGCGTGACCCATGCCTGATCCCCAGCTGCCGTCCCAACCCGCCGCCGGCGACGGGACCGCCGATCCTGTCGGACCCATCGCCGCCGCCCTCGCCGGTCCGGGCTGGTGCGTGGCCGAGGCGTTCCTCTCCCCCGCCGAGACCGGGGCGCTGGCCGCCGAGTGCCAGGCCCTGTGGGAGGAGGGCGGCTTCCGCCACGCCCGCATCGGCGTCGGCGCGAACCTCCGGCTGCGCCCGGAGATCCGCAGCGACCGGGTGCACTGGATCGACCCGGCCGCCCCCGCCCCGGCCCTGCGGCCCTACCTGGAGCGCATCGAGCGGCTGCGCCTGGCGCTCAACGAGAGCCTGTGGCTGGGGCTGTTCGAGTTCGAGGGCTTTTTCGCCGTCTACCCCCCGGGCAGCTTCTACGCCCGCCACATGGACAATTTCGAGGGCGCCCGCCACCGGCTGGTCACCTGCGTGCTCTACCTGAATGGCGACTGGGCGCCGGGCGACGGCGGCGAGCTGCGCCTCTATACCGACGGGGAAGACCCGACCCGCCGGGTGGACATCGAACCCCGGGGCGGCACGCTGGCCGCCTTCCTGAGCGAGCGTTTCCCCCACGAGGTGCTGCCCGCCCGCCGCGATCGGCTCAGCCTCACCGGCTGGCTGCGCCTGCGGGACTGAGGCCTTGCCCCCACGATTGCCGTCTTTTTTCACGTCCGGCAGGCGGTTACCTTGAGGCTGAGCGGTTGTCCGAACGAGGAAGACCCATGCGCCGACAGACCGCCAGCGCCGTGTTCGAGCTGTGCTGGGAGAGCGGGCTGGCCCGCCACACCGACATCACCTGCACCGACAGCCTGAACCTCTGGCGCGACTACCTGCCGCCGGGACTCGAGGCACTGGCGGAATCCGGGCCGGGCACACGCCTGGAAACGCGCCTGCCGAAGGAGGAGCCGGTGCCGCCCCGCAGCCGCGACCGGGTGGTGAGCGTGGCGCCGGAGCAGTTCGATCGCCACTTCCGCCGCGGCATGACCATCGAGCCGCGCCTGGGGCGCTTCTATCCCGTGGGCATCCTGCAGCGACTCCCCGGCTACTCCCGCGGGGACCGCATGCCCTGCCGCTGCGTGGCGCTGGAGGAGAAGCGGCTGCGCTTCGATCTCAACCACCCCCTGGCAGGGCGCGACCTGCGCCTGGCCGGGGAGCTGGTGGCCCGGCACGATGGGGGCGGACCGGAACGCGGCGGACTGGCGCGGGACTGGGCGCTGGAAGCCGCCAGCGGCGGACCGGGGATGCAGGCGCTGGAGCCGGACCTGGAAGTGGACTTCCGGTCCGACGATCCCTTCGCGCGCCTGGACGAGGAGCCCGACGAGCGCTTCTACGCCATCCCGCGCCTGGCGCACCACCTGGACGACACCGCGCTGGCCCGCCTCAGCGCCTTCCACGGGCGCATGCTCCGGCCCGGCGGGCGGGTGCTGGACCTCATGAGCAGCTGGACCTCGCACCTGCCCGGAACCCTCGCGCTCGAGCGCCTGACCGGGCTGGGCATGAACCGGGAGGAGCTGGAGGCCAACCCGCGCCTCGACGAGCGCCTCGTGCACGATCTCAACGCCGACCCGCGGCTGCCCTTCGCCGACGAGAGTTTCGACGCGGTCCTCTGCGCCCTCTCGGTGGAGTACCTGGTGCGGCCGCGGGAGCTGTTCCGGGAGGTGCGCCGGGTGCTGCGCCCGGGCGGCGCCTTCCTGGTCACCTTCTCCAACCGCTGGTTCCCGGGCAAGGCGATCCAGCTCTGGCCGCAGCTGCACGAGTTCGAGCGCATGGGCCTGGTGCTGGCCTGGTTCCGCGACGCCGGCGGTTTCGGGGAGTTGGAGACCTGGTCCCTGCGCGGCCTCCCGCGGCCCGGGGATGACAAGTACAGCGCCCGGCTGGGCGCCTCCGATCCCCTGTTCGCCGTCTGGGGCCGCCGGACCGGGGAGGCCGTATAATCCGGCACCCGGAGGGGCGATATCCGCCCCGGGCACGACTGGAGGATGACCATGACCCATCAGACCACCCCCGCGGGACTGGTGATCGAGGATCTCGAGACCGGCACCGGCGCCCTGGCCACCGGCCGCGGCCAGACGGTGCGCGTCCACTACACCGGCTGGCTGGCCGACGGCACCCGCTTCGACTCCAGCCGCGAGCGCGGCGAGCCCTTCAGCTTCCCGCTGGGGGTGGAGTTCGTCATCCGCGGCTGGGACGAGGGGGTGCCGGGCATGCGGGTGGGCGGCACCCGCCGCCTGACCGTGCCGCCGGAGTTGGGCTACGGCTCCCGCGGCGCCGGCAACGTGATTCCGCCCGACGCCACGCTGGTGTTCGAGGTGGAGCTGCTCGACATCTCCGAGTGAGCCCGCCGCGCCGCCCGCCGCCATGAGCGCCCCTCCCCACCGTCCGGTCCGCGGCCGCGGCGCCCTGACCAACCCGGACAACCGCTTCTCCGCCGAGGCGCGCGCGGCGGTGGACGACGGCTGGGGCAGCCTGGAGGCGCCGCCGGGGCCGATCGCCACCACCCTGGAGCGGGACACCAGCCGCACCGTCATCAGCCGGAACGACTCGCCCGACGTGCCCTTCGACCGCTCGGTGAACCCCTACCGTGGCTGCGAGCACGGCTGCGTCTACTGCTACGCCCGCCCCACCCACGCCTGGCTCGGCTACTCCCCCGGGCTCGAATTCGAGACCCGGCTGCTGTACAAGCCCGACGCTCCCGAACAGCTGGCCGCCGAGCTGGCCGCGCCCGGTTACCGCCCCGCGCCCCTGATGCTGGGCGCCAACACCGACGCCTACCAGCCGGTGGAGCGGGAGCTGCGCCTCACCCGGCGGGTGCTGGAGGTGCTGGCGGAGGCCCGCCACCCCCTGTTCGTGGTGACCAAGTCGGCGCTGGTGGAGCGCGACCTCGACCTGCTGGCCGGACTGGCGGAGCGGAACCTGGCCCGGGTGGTGGTCTCCCTCACCACCCTGGACCCGGAGCTGGCCCGGCGCCTCGAGCCCCGCGCGGCCACGCCGGCGCGGCGGCTGGAGACCATCCGCCGGGTCACCGCCGCCGGGGTGCCGGTGAGCGTGCTGGCGGCGCCGGTGATCCCGGTGCTGACCGACCCGGAGCTGGAGCGGCTGCTGGCCGCGGCCCGGGCGGCCGGCGCCCGCCATGCCGGCTACGTGCTGCTGCGCCTGCCCCACGAGACCCGGGAGCTGTTCGACGACTGGCTGCGGACCCACGCGCCGCTGCAGGCGGAGCACGTGCTGAGCCGTATCCGCGACAGCCGCGGCGGCAAGGCCTACGACGCCGATTTCGGCACCCGCATGCGCGGCAGCGGCCCCTTCGCCGACCTCATCCGCCAGCGCTTCCGCCTCGCCGCCCGGCGCCTCGGCTACACCGACCCTGAGCCGCTCGCCTGCGATCTTTTCCGTCGGCCCTCCCCGGGCGGCCAGCTGGGGCTGTTCTGAGCCGCTGAACGGACAGGATTTACAGGCTTGGTGAAAAGATGGTTTTGTCCGCGGACTACGCCGATTGGCCCTGGTTCCGGAAACGCCGTGCTGTTCGCGTACGCAACGAGGCTCTTGAGCATGCACTTGGAGCCGGACCAGGATCAGCCTGTCCAAGGTACCCGGCACGCCATTCGACTCAGGCGTCTCGAACCTGAATCCATAATCTGCGCAATCCGTGTAATCTGAGGAGCCCGGGTCATCTTTGCTGTTGCCGCCGGGATATCCCGCAACCCGCCCGGAGAAGAGAGGAGGCCATGATGCCGAGCGTGCTCATCACCGGCGCCAGCCGCGGACTGGGACTGGAGTGGGCCCGGCAGTACGCCGGGGCCGGCTGGCGCGTGTTCGCCAGCGCGCGCCACCCGCTGGAGTCCCGGGAACTGCAGGCGCTCGCCGCCGCCCACGACAACCTCACCACCCACCGCCTGGACGTGACCCGCGACGACGAGATCCGGGCCCTGGCCTGGGATCTGGCGGAAGAACCGCTGGATCTCCTGGTCAACAACGCCGGCGCCTACTTCGAGAAGTACGTACCCGACGGCCTCGGCCGCATCCGCTACGACCACTGGGAGGAGACCTTCCGCGTCAACACCCTGGGCCCGGTGCGGGTCACCGAGGCCTTCGTGGAACACCTGGCCCGCGGCGATGGGCGGCTGGTGGCGGCCGTCACCAGCCACATGGGCAGCATCCACGACATCACAGCGCCGGGAGACTACGCCTACCGCTCCAGCAAGGCGGCGCTCAACGCTGCCATGAAGGGCCTCGCCCACGAGCTCGAGCCGCGCGGCATCGGCGTGCTCCTGCTCCATCCCGGCTGGGTCCGCACCCGCATGGGCGGCCCCGACGGCCGCCTCGACTGCGAGACCAGCGTCCGCGCCATGCGCGAACGGGTGGCCAGTTACACCCCCGCCTGGAACGCCCGCTTCCTCCGCTACGACGGCACCGAAATCCCCTGGTAGGGGTTGATTGATCAATAGACAGGATTGACAGGATGAACAGGATTTTTGAAGACGGTTTTTCTCCCCGGACTACGTCCGTCGAGGGTGCCTGAAGTCTCGTCGTGACCGCAGGGCCGTGGCATGTGGCGGCACAACAAGACGTCACCGCTGCCCAAAGACTGCAGGTGTTTTCATTTTCCTTCAAATCAACGCAATCTGCGGTTAAACGGCTTTTTTCTTGAATCCTGTCTATCCTGTAAATCCTGTCTACTAAACCTAGAAATCCAGCTCGCGCAGGACGCGGAAGCCGGTGTCGTCGCTCTGGCGGCTGGGGAAGTCGCGCCAGCGGTTGGCGGAGCGCATCTCCTGGGGCGGGAAGCTCCAGGCGCCGCCGCGGATGACCCGCTTGCCGCAGCCCGGCTTGTCCAGGGCGCCGCCGTCGGCGGGCGCGTTGGCGAAGGTGTCGTGGTAACAGTCGGCCACCCACTCCCAGACGTTGCCGGCGGTGTCGTAGAGCCCGAAGGGGTTGGGGGGAAACTCGCCCACCGGCGCGCTGCGCTCGCCGTCCCAGAGCCCGTCGCAGCCGGCGCAGTTGGCCCGGGCGGTGCCGGCCTCGCTGCCCCACCAGTAGCGGGTGGTGGTCCCGCCCCGGGCGGCGTACTCCCATTCGGCGTCGGTGGGCAGCCGGTAGCGCTTGCCGGTCTGTTCGCTGAGCCAGGCGGTGTAGGCCCGGGCATCCTCCCAGGTGACGTTCACCACCGGCCGGTCGCCCCGGCCCCAGCCGCTGTCCCCGGGACAGGGACGGGCGGCGGCGGTGCAGAAACGGTCGTAGTCGGCGAAGGTGACCTCGTGCAGGCCGATGGCGAAGGGATGCTCGAGGCTGATGTCGCTGACCGGCTGCTCGTCGAGGTCGCCATCACCCATCAGGTCACCGCGCAGGAAGCGCCCACCCCGCAGCACCACCAGCTCGGGGCCGCTGTCGCCCCCCGGCAGACGGTCGTGGAAGGTCCGGCCGGCCAGCCGCCACGGCGCCTCCAGCAGCGCGCGCGACTCCGCCGGGGTGAGATCGGCGGGCAAGGCATCGAACATCACGCGGTTCACCGCATGGACCGGCAGCGACAGCGACTGGCCGTAGGCCGAGCGGGCGGCGATGCGGCCGTTGATGAGCTCGCCCCGGGCCATGGCGCCCGGGGTGTTGAACCGGGCCATCACCTGCGCCCGCTCCTCCGCCGTCTCGCTGCCGCCGGCCAGGCCCAGGGTCCGCAACTGGTCCCGGTGCAGCATCTGCATGCCCTGGGCGGTCTTGATCAGGTAGTCCCCGTCGACGATCCGCACCCGCAGGCGATCCCCGTTGCGGAACTCCAGCAGGTCCGGGCCGGCGAGCGCCGCTCCCCCGGCGTCATGCCGCGGCCGCCCGTTCGGGTCGACGGGAACCTCGCGCGCCTCCCCGCCCGCCCGGGGCCGGGTCTGGACGGCGGGGTCCAGGACCCCCGTCAGGCGCTCGCCCCAAATCGTCGTCAGGACGACTTCCGCCCCGGCCGTCTCCACCCGCTCCACCTGCGCCACGGGCACCTCGAAGCCCCCCATGCCATTGCGGACGTGGAAGATCTCGGTCGCCGGCCCGGCGTCGCCGCCCTCCCCGCCCGCGGGCTGCGTTCCGGTGGCCCAGGCCGGGGCCGGCGGGTGCAGGAACAGAAGCAGTGCAAACAGCGGACAACGATACCCTTGATCCATGCAGGCCTCTCCTCAGGAATCAGGTTCATGGACGGGCGTGGATTCGGTCCCGCCCTCACGCCGCAGGGTGGCCCGCGCCCACTCCAGGGCGGGCTGCAGCCGCGCCGGCAGCAACTGCCCGGCGGCATCCCCGGCAACCCAGCGGTATTCGTGGTGCTCCGCGCGGCCCAGCCCGGGATTGAGCGGCAGGGTCACCTCGCCCTGGCGCGCTTCCGCCAGGTAGTAGCGTGCCACCTTTCCCCGGCCATAGGGGGCCGTCTCGAACCACCCTTCTCCCCAGCGGAACCCGAGCTCCGTCAGCCCGGTCTCCTCCGCCACCTCCCGGCGGGCGGCGGCCAGCGGGACTTCGCCCGCCTCCACCTCGCCCTTGGGGAAGTCCCAGTTGCCCCAGGCGCGCAGCAGCAGGAAGCGCCAGCCGTCCGGCCACCTCCGCACCACCACCACGCCCGCGGAAAGGATGTGAACAGGCCCCATTCCCCGCCTCAACTGGAAGAGAGACGCTCCGCCGGACGGCTGTCGCTGTCGTAGAGGGTCAGCTCCCAGCGCTGCTCATCCATGGCGTGCCGCAGGATGTAGACCCCGCCGCCCCGCGCCCGCAACTTGAAGTAGCGGTGGGTCGGCGCCAGCCAGCGATCGATGATCTCCTCCACCTCCAGCCAGCGCCCACCCAGGCGGAAACGCACCGGACTCTCCTCGCCCCGGTAGCCGGCATAGCACTCCACTTCCAGCGCCAGGACCTCGCGCGGCTCCACGCCCTGGTCCGGCCCGGTCCCGGTGTCATCCGCCATGGTCCGCCCTCCGTCGCCGGTTGCAGCTCTCGCCCGCCCCGGCGCCGTTGCCTCCGTGGCCCGCGCCCGGGATGGCGATCCACCCATACATCCCCGTGAAGTATGGTCCATGGCACCGCCCGGTGTGGACCCGCGCTTCCTATACTGAGGCTCAGGAGGGCGACAAATGCAGGTTCACGACTGGAATGCGGTGATCACCGTGCGGGAAGGCGGTTTCCGCGCCGCGCTGACGCTGCTCGCCGCCCTGGGCACGGTGGCGCGCACACCCTTCTACAACGTCCTGGTGATGCGCTGCGACGCCCCGCTGGAGCTGCTGCCCGCCGTGGAGGCGGCCGCCCTCGCGGCGCCGGCCCTGGCCGCAGCGCTCGCCCGCGTGGTGCCGGTGGAGCGGACCTTCGGCTTCCAGAGCCCGGCGAGCTTCGAGGCACAGGCCCGGGAGGTCGCCGGGGCGTGGCTCGAACGCCTGGGCAACAGCCGCTTCCACGTGCGCATGCACCGGCGCGGCTTCCACGGCCGTCTCTCCAGCCAGGCCGAGGAGCAGTTCCTCGATCACTTCCTGCTCGAGGCCCTGGAGGCCCGGGGCGCGCCGGCCCGCATCGACTTCAGCGATCCCGACGCCATCCTGGCGGTGGAGACAGTGGGACAGCGGGCGGGGCTGTCGCTGTGGTCCCGGGCGGCGATCGCACGCCATCCGCTGCTGGGGCTCGACTGAGGCCCGCGTGCGCGAGACCCGCCCCATGCAGGAGTTCCTCACCATCGACGGTTCCCAGGGCGAGGGGGGCGGCCAGATCCTGCGCACCGCGCTCGCCCTCGCCCTGTGCCGCGGCCGGGCCATCCGGCTGATCCGCATCCGCGCCGCCCGCGCCCGCCCGGGGCTGCGCCCCCAGCACCTGGCAGCGGTGAAGGCCGCGGCGCTGCTCAGCGACGCCCGGGTGGAGGGGGCGGAGCCCGGGTCGATGGAGCTGCGCTTCACGCCGGGTCCGGTGCGGCCCGGCGAGTACCGGTTCGACATCGGCACCGCCGGCAGCACCACCCTGGTGCTGCAGACCCTGCTCCCGGCCCTGGCCACCGCGCCGCGCTCCAGCCGCCTGGTGCTGGAGGGCGGCACCCACAACCCCCTCGCCCCGAGCTTCGCCTTCCTCGAGCGGGCCTACCTGCCGCTGCTGCGCCGGATGGGCGCCCGGGTCGCGGCGCGCCTGGTGCGACCGGGCTTCTACCCCGCCGGGGGTGGCTGCCTGGAGGTGGAAATCGAACCCGCCGCCGCCCTCTCCCCCCTGGTGCTGGAGGAGCGCGGGCCGCTGCTGGGCATCCGCGCCCATGTGCTGATCGCCCGCCTGCCCCACCATATCGCCGAGCGCGAGCTGGCGGTCCTGGCCCGGAGCCTCGATCCGCCGCCGGAGGCCGGCTGGGTGGAGGCCGTGACCGCCGGCCGCGGACCCGGCAATGCCGTGGTGGTGGAGGTGGAGAGCCGGGAGATCACCGAGATCTTCACCGGCTTCGGGGAACGGGGAGTGCCGGCGGAGACGGTGGCGGCCGGAGTGGCCGGGGCGGTGCGCCGGTACCTGGCGGCCGGCGTGCCGGTGGGCGAGCACCTGGCGGACCAGCTGCTCCTGCCCCTGGCGCTGGCCGGCGGCGGGGCCCTGCGCACCCTGCGCCCGACCCGGCACACGCTCACCAACATGGCGGTGATCGAACGCTTCCTGCCGCTGCGCTTCCGTAGCGAGGAGATTGCCGCGGACGACTGGCGCATCACCCTTGCGGGCGACTGATCCCCGGGGTCCTGCCGGCAGGCCGGGCGGTCAGGGCCGCTCGTGCCGCTCGCGGCGCTGCTCCCGGGTCACCAGCCGCACCAACTCCACCATCCCCTCCGCCAGCAGGTCCAGCAGGTCGTCCACGGTGAGGATGCCGAGCAGCAGACCGCCGGCGTCCACCACCGGCACCCGCCTGACTCCCGCCGCGCGCATCTCCGCGAGGGTGTCCAGCAGATCGTCGTCCTCGCGGGCGGTCACCAGCTCCCGGCTCATGATGTCCGCGACGGTGAGGCCGGCGGGCGCCACCTCCTGCGCCAGCACCTCCACCACCAGGTCCCGGTCGGTGACGATGCCGACCGGCCGGCGCCCCCCTTCATGCTCTTCCACCACCACCAGGTCGCCCACGTGATGCTGGCGCATCAGCCGGGCGGCCTCGCCGATGCCGGCGGCGCCGGTCACCACGATCACCTCGCGGCTGCAGATCTCTCCCACGGACATGTCAGCGCCCCTCCGCTTTCCCGGGCCGCAGCGCCGGAGGTGTCCAGGCGACACCCCGGGCCGCGAGCCAGGCGGCAAAACGTGCGTTCTTCTCCTCCAGGGAACAGGTGGGAGGCAGTGCGTCGAGCCAGTGGCCGTACTCCTCCAGCAGCCGCAGCCGGGCATCCTCCGCCAGGTCGTCCCAGGGTTCGCCTTTCCCGGCAGCGTTCATCGGCCAGCCTCCACGCGCGCCCCTTCACTCGATAGTATCGTCCCTGCAACCCCGGTCGGCCACCGTGACCGAATGGTAAAAATCTGTAAACAAGACATCAGTCCGCTTGTGGTATTACCAACCACGGTGTTTATTTTTGAATGTCTGCAGTTCCAGTACCGGTTGTCTCGGAAGTTCATTCAGCAACCTCCTTGAAATCCCAGTACTTGCAGCACAGCCCGTGTTACGCGCGGCGCGACTGCCCGGCGCGGAATGCAGGCACAAATTCCGTTTCGTGAATTTCGAGTGAGGTGAATCACATGGCGACTGGCAAGATCAAATGGTTCAACGACTCCAAGGGCTTCGGTTTCATCGCCCCTGACGATGGCAGCGAGGACGTGTTCGTGCACTACTCGGCCATCCAGGGCTCCGGCTTCCGCACCCTCAAGGAAGGTCAGTCGGTGACCTACGAGATCCAGCGCGGCCCCAAGGGCCTGCAGGCGGCCAACGTCGTCCCTTCCTGAAAACAGACTCCCCCGTTCTCCCCGAAACCCCGCCACCGGCGGGGTTTCCTTTTTCCGTTCCCGGCCCTCAGGCGACGCCGCGGCCCAGGAACCAGCCGAAGATACCCAGTTGCAGCAGGGTCAGGGGAATGCCGGCCCGGGCGAACTCCAGGAATCCGAGGCTCGTGCCGTCACGCCGTTCCGCGGCCTGGATGATGATCACGTTGCTCGCCGCCCCCGGAACCAGGAGATTTCCCGCCAGCGTGCTGGCGGCGGCCAGCGCCAGCAGCAGCTGGGGGCCGCTGTCGGCAAGGACCGGCAGGTAGAGGGCCACCAGCGGAACATTCGAGACCAGCTGGCTCAGCCCCACCCCGACGCCCATGACCACGGGCAGGGTATCGAGCCCCCCGCCCGCCGCCGCCACCAGCGACTGGAACAGGGGTGCCCGCCACACGCTCTCCATGAGCACGAACAGGGCTGCGAAGAAGACCAGGGTGTGCCAGTCCAGGCGCCGCAGCAGCACGCCCCGGCGCGGACTGAACAGCAGCAGTGGCAGGGCGCCGGCCAGGGCAATCCAGGTCAGGCGGAAGGTCAGCCCCGGCCACCACAGCGCCGCTGCGATGCGTGCGGCCACCCCCGCCAGGACCAGCCCCAGGGCCAGCCGCGCCAGTCGGGCCAGGGCCGGATCGGAGATCCCGACGGCGGCATGGCACAGGGGGGCGGGATGGAAATGGCGCCGATAGACGACACGCAGCACGCACCAGGCCAGCACCAGGCTGATGAGGGTCGGCAGCAGCAACCCGCCGAGAAATTCCAGGAACGGACTGGACAGCCCGCCGCTGAGCGCAATGAGCAGGTTCTGCGGGTTCCCGATGGGACTGGCGACGCTGCCGGTGGTGACCCCGAAGGCCAGCGCCAGCAGCAGCAGCTGGGGCGGGAGGCCGTGCTGGCGCGCCAGCAGCAGCATCAGCGGCGTGCCGATGATGGCCAGGGTGTCGTTCATCAGCAGCGCCGAGGTGAAACCCGAGCCGGCCAGGACCGCCAGCACCAGGCCTCCGCTGCTGCGGATCCGGCGCAGCAGGCGGTAGCTGACGAAGAACAGGTAGCCGCTCTCCACCAACGCCTCCCCCACGACGAACATCCCGAACAGGAACAGCATCACGTCCCGGTCGATGGCGTCCCAGGCGCGGGCCGGCGTGGTGGCGCCGGTCAGCAACACGATCGCCGCGCCCGCCAGCATGGCCTGCCAGATGGCGACCCGCAGCGCACCGGCCCGGCGGACCACGATGAGCGCGAGCACCCCCAGGAGGACAAGGACGGGCAGGTCGGACACGGGTGTCAGATGGCGACGGGGAGGTGCCGGTCGGGCTCTAGCGGCGGGATGCCGGCGCCTTCCAGATAATCGAGGATGTGCCGCCCCAGGGAGATGCCGCGTCCATTCAGCGCCTGGTTGCCGAACAGGACATTGAACTCCAGGAAGTAGAGCTGGCCGTCCACCAGCGCCAGGTCGAAGCCGGCGTGGTCGATGCCGAGATCCGCGGCCACCCGCTCGGCCAGCGCCAGGGCCTCGGGCGGCACCCCGTCGAAACTCACCCCGCCGCCCCGGGCCACGTTGTTGTGGAAAGCGCCCTCGGCCCCGATGCGCCAGTAGGCGGCCACCGCCCGCTCGCCCACCACCACCACCCGCAGGTCCCGCTCCAGGGGCAGGTACTCCTGCACGTACAGCACCTCGTTCCGGGCGGCGTAGTCGAGGAAGCCGCGCCGATCCTCGATCAGGTGCACGCCGCGGCCCATGGAGTTGCGCGGCTCCTTGGCCACGAAGGGAAAGGAGAACTCCTCCAGCACCTGTTCCACGTTCGCCTCGGTGGCGGCCCGGATCACGGTATGGGGGAGATGGTCGGGACAGACCGACCACAGGGCCCGGGTCATCTCCACCTTGTCATGGCCGAGGTGGTAGCTGGCCAGGCTGGGGAAGATGCGCCGCTTCAGGCCGTAGACCAGGGCGTTGACCTGCCAGTACTCCGGAAACAGCACCCAGTCGGCCTCCCGCAGGATGTCCCGGTGGCGGAACACCTCCTCGGGCTTGATGTAGGTGATCCCCGGGATATCGAGGCTGCGATAGGGATTGAACGAGACCAGCCGCATACGACGATACGACCATGGGTGGTTGAGGGCGCGGCTATTCTATTCGCGCCGGGGTGATTGGCAAGGGAAATTTATGGCGGGGAAGGGTGTTCCGTGTTCCGTGTTCCGTGTTCCGTGTTCCGTGTTCCGTGTTCCGTGTTCCGTGTTCCGTGTTCCGCCAAGAGCGTCCCCGGAAACAGCGGGCCCGCGCAACCGCACTCACGCACTAACGCACTAACGCACTAACGCACTCACGCACTCACGCACTCACGCACTCACGCATTCACGCATTCACGCATTCACGCATTCACGCACTCAGGGTGACGGGCAACCGGCTTCCGGCAACCGGTGCCAGGCGGTCGGCCTCAGTCCTTGTAGTTCTCGTAGAAGACGTAGCTGGTGGAGTAGTCGCTCACCTCGAAGTAGATCTTCTTCTCGCCCGGGTCCGCCTGGAGGTTGAAGTTCTCGTCCACCACCCCGTAGCCGTAGCGGTAGGGGCGGGGCTGGCTGTCTTCGGTCCCGTAGGCGGTGCTGAGCTTGTCCACCTTGACCAGGCGCAGCACCAGCTTGTCGGCGGCGTAGACGTCGAGCACGCCATTGTCGCCGGTCCAGTTGCGGATGCCGCGACCGATCTTGTTCTGCGCCTCCTGGGTACAGCCGGCCAGGAACGCGGCGCAGAGAAGCAGCAGGAGCAGGGGATTGCGCATGGGGGTCCTCCCTCGGTTGGGCCGATTCTCACCGCAGTATACAGGGCCGGCCCCGTGGCACTCATCTCCCCGGGGGGATGGGCGATGATGCCCGGCGGGCGCTGTCAAGGCCGGTGCAGCGCCCCGAGCAGCGCGGCGACCAGGTCCCCGGGCGCCACGCCGGGCAGGTCGAGGCCGATCTCCGCCACCGCCCCCGTGATGGCGGGGAGCAGCGCCGCCCCGGTCAGCTCGACGCCCCGCAGGCGCTGGGCCAGCGCCGCCACGCCATCATCGGGCAGGGCGGTGAAATCCCCCTCGATGAGCAGGTCGTCGATGCGCCCGTCGCGCTCCCGCAGGATCACCCGCACCAGTCCGCCCGGCGCCTTGTGGAGCCCCTCGGTCAGGTGGGTTCCGGCGGCGATCTTCACCCCCATGGCGGCCCGCCGGCGGCCCAGCCGGTGGGTCCACTCCGGGTCGGCCAGCTCCGTCTCGGCGGCGCGGATGGCGGCCTCCTCGGCCGCCGTGGGACGGTCCTCCACCGCCGTGACGCCGAGGCACGTCTCCACCTGCTCCAGGAACAGGGTCTTGAGGTGCGCACGGCTCGGCGGTTGGTCCAGCTCGCGGCGCAGGGTGGTCATGTAGTCCCGCAGGGTGAGGCGCAGCTTGTCGCGGAACTTCTCCGAGGGAACGCGCACGCAGCGGGCCATGGTCTCGATGTCGAAATCGAACATGAAGCTGCCCACCATCACCGCCGCCGCCCCGATGCGCGCCGCGCCCGTGCCGCCGATCTTGCGGCCGTGGACATGGATGTCGTTCACCGGGCGGAAGGCGGCCTCCACGCCCAGCGCCCGGTAGGTGCGCACCACCGGTTCGATGAAGCGGGGGTAGATCTCCACCGCCCGGGCGGGGACCTGCGCCGGTGGATAGATGAAGTGGAAAAACATCTGCCCGGCATCGAGGTAGACCGCCCCGCCGCCCACGTGGCGGCGGATGACCGGCAGCCCGGCGCCGCGGCAATAGTCCTCGTCCACATCCAGGGCCACCTCCTGGTGCAGGCCGATGCAGACGTAGGGGTCGCTGGGGTTGACCAGGCTGAGGACCGGGCCGTCGCCGGGCCGGAAAGCTTCCGCGAGCCCGTGGTAGACCGCCTGGGAGCGGAGGGCCGGAACACTGCCGAAGTCAATGACGCGCAACCGCATGGGCGATCTCCACGGAAAGGTCGGGAATCGGGATTATGGCGGAGCCGGGCGGCGGGGTGAACCGAGGCGGCCAGCGGGCGTGGCGCGGGAGGGACCGCTACGGGCAAAAAAATGGTCCGCCTCCCGGGGAGAGGGGCGGACCGGCATTCTGAACGAGGCTACTTTTACCGTGGCCTGTGTCGCCACCACGACGCCAAGGGGGTCGGGGGGAGGCGTCATGACGCGCCACAGGTCGGCCAACCGGTGAAACCCGCGGACCGTCCGCCCGCCTTCACTGTTGGTTGCCCTATAGATAGCATTCTTTGTGCCAACAGGACATTCGTTGACAATCAATCGGTTACATAACGGCCTGTCGGCCATGATGGGCCATTTCACGCACTCTGGCGCGGCAATTCACCAGCCATGCCCGCAGTCACCCGCTGCGGAGGCCGTATCGGTACGCCAGTAGCCGGCCCGGGCAGGGGGGAAAACGCGCCGGGGGGGAAGCGTCCGGCGCAAGGAACCCCCGGGGCTTCATGGCCACCCGTTCACCGCTTGCACCTTCGCGTTGGATCAACCAATCCGCCAGGCATGACGGGGTCGCTTGCAGCGTTCCGGCGAAAACGGCATTCTCGTGACCAGTTCACCGGCCGACGGCACCATCACCGCCTGCCGGACACGTCGACACCGGCTCCGCCCCGGCAGCGCATTGCCCACGCAGGAACCCGAGACCATGAAACCGACGCCCCGCCCCAGCCATGCCCTGATCACCCTGGGCCTGCTCATGCTGCTCCTGGCCGGCTGCGCCGGCATGCAGCAGAGAGAGAGCCAGGATCGCTTCGAGGCCCGCCTGCGGGCCTTCGAGAACGCCGTGCGCTGGGGCGAGTTCCAGCTTGCCAACGCCCTGCACCGGCCGGGGGGAACCGTGTCGCCGGAACCGGACTACGATCGCCTGCGGGAGATACGGGTGACCGCGGTGGACCTGCTCGGGGTGCAATTCTCCCCCGCCGGGGACCGGGCCCACGTCCAGAGCCGCATCGACTACACCCACGAATACACCCAGCGGGTGCGCAGCATCGTCTACGAGCACGACTGGGAGCTGGATGTGGACGCCAAGGAGTGGTACCTCCTCTCCCCCCTGCCCGAGCTCGACTGAGCACCCCCGAAGGCCGTCACTCTGGCGGCGGGGCGGGACACCAGGCCGCCGGCGAACGCTCCTCCCCCGAGGGCAGCGGCGCGGCGCCGTCGCGAATCCAGGCCGCCAGGTCGCGCCGCACCCGCTCACCCTCGAGATCCCGGGTGAGCATGTGGTAGCCGCGGGCATAGAAGGCCACCCGCCGGGACTGCGCGGGCAGGCGCGCGAGCAGGCGGCACAGGGCCGGGCGCGGAATCACCTGGTCGTGGGCGCCATACTGCACCAGCAGGGGCGCCCGGACCCTGTCCGCCGCCCCCAGCGCCCCGTCCATGAGCTCCACCAGGCCGCGCAGGGTGTCGAGCCGGGTGGCTTTCACCACCAGCGGATCCCGGCCCAGGGCGCGCAGCATTTCCAGGTTGTCGCTGGCATGGATGTCGAGCCCCTCGCCCGTCGCCGTGCAGCCGGGGCAGACCCGCGCCGACAGCTCCAGGACCAGGCGCAGCAACGGGGTGGTGGCACCCCGTCCCCACACCGCCGGCGCCACCAGGATCGCCCCTTCCACCCGCGGCGGCTCCGGCCCGCCGAGCAGTTCCAGGGCCACGGCCGCGCCCATGCTCTCCCCGAGCAGGTACAGGGGAGTGCCGGGATGGCGCGCCCGCAGCAGCCGCAGCAGCCGGGCCGCATCCGCCACCATCCGCCCGCCGCCGGCCCATCGGCCATGGTCCGGGGCGGCCCCGAAACCGCGCTGGTCCACGGCGACGGTGAGAATACCCTGGGCCGCGAGGTAGGCGCCCACGCCGGCGAAGGCGTTCCCGTAATCGTTGAAGCCGTGCAGGGCGAGGACCACGGCCAGCGGTCGGCCTGCCGGAGCCCAGCGACGCAGGGGCAGCCGGAAGCCGTCATCCATCCTTGCCGTGCCGCTCTCCAGGCGCACCGGCAGCGGTCCCGGTCCGGCATCCGCCACCGGCCGCCCGGCGCATCCGGCCGCCAGCAGCAGGAGCGCCGCCACGAGGCCCGTGCGGCATACTTCCCACACTTGGCTGTTGACAATGCCCCGCAGCCGGTTCAACGTTTATCTCCTTGAAGAACCGCTAATTGCGGTCTCGCAACGCCCCGCCCGAAGGGCGTTACAATACGCCTGTGGCCCCGTGGACAGCGGAGCATGGGTCTTGACGCAACCAGAGAATGCTATCCGGATCGTTACCGAATGTCCGAACTCCGACGCTACGTCGTCCTCAACAGCAAGGGAGGCTGCGGTAAGACCACCCTTGCCTCGAATCTCGCCGGTTATTTCGCCTGCAACGGCATCGGCACGGCACTGTTCGACTACGATCCCCAGTGTTCGGCCAGCCACTGGCTGAGCCTGCGGGCCGCCTCCCTGCCGCGCATCCACGGCGTGGCCGTGGGCCAAAAGAACTCCGCCCCGGTGACGCGCTCGTTCCTCATGCGATTGCCCCAGGAGACGCGGCGCGTCATCCTCGACACTCCCGCCTCCATGAAGCGCATGGAGCTCACCGAGCTGCTGCGCTCCGCCAGCGCCGTGCTGGTGCCGGTGCTGCCCTCGGCCATCGACGCCCACGCCACCGCCAACTTCATCGAGGAGCTCTCCACCGTGATGCGCACCTGTGCGCCCCACCTGCCCATCGGCCTGGTGGCCAACCGCGTGCGCAGCAACACCCCCGGCATCCTGGCCCCCCTGGAGCGGCTGTCGGAGAAGCTGGACATCCCCCTGGTGGCCTGCCTGCGCGAAACCCCGAACTATCTCCGGGCCGCCGACGCCGGCATCAGCGTCCACGAGATGGACTCCCGCACCGTGCGCATCGACCGCGCCCAGTGGCGGCCCCTGGTGGAGTGGCTGGAAGGCCCGGCGCAGTCCCAGCTCGACCTGGAGCCCCGCGCCCAGCGCGGCTGAGCCGTCAGGATTCGTTTATCCACAGATTGCGCAGATGACGCCGATGGGTCGTGATTCCGGTAAAGGCGCGGCGGTTGGTTACGCCGCCGGACCCGTGAGGATGCCCCCGCAGCAGAAAAGTCGACCCGGAGTTCCGGCGTATCCGGAATCACCGCCCGCTCACGCCCATCACACCTGAACATAATAATCCGCGTAATCAGCGTAATCTGCGGATAACAGGCCTGCCTCCGTGTTCCCGTCAATCCTGTCTATTCAAAACTTCCATCCGGCCCCTCGCGCAGGGCGTGGTTGAGGGGGCCGTGGCCGGCGCCGAGGCCCGGCGCGGTGCGGATGGCGGCCTGGACGAAGGCCCGCGCCCGCGCCACCGCCGCCTCCAGCGCCAGCCCCCGGGCCAGGCCGGCGGCCACGGCCGAGGCCAGGGTGCAGCCGGTGCCGTGCACGTTGCGGGTCGCGATCCGCGGGCTGTCGTAGCGGCTGACGCCCGCAGTGGTGGCGAGCACGTCGGTGACCACGGCGCCCGCCAGCCGCCCCCCCTTCAGCAGCACCCCGCGGGGACCCAGGGCCAGCAACGCCCGCGCCGCCGGCTCGAGCGCCTCCGGGGTGTCGATGGTCCGCCCCAGCAGCACCTCCGCCTCGGGGACGTTGGGCGTGATCACCGTGGCCCGGGGCAGCAGCCGCTCCCGCAGGGTCTGCTCCGCTGCGGGGTCCAGCAGCCGCGCCCCGCCCTTGGCGAACATCACCGGGTCCACCACCAGCGGCGTGTCCGGAGCGGATTTCTCCAGCACCCCGGCCACGCTCCCGATCACCGCCGCCGTGTGCAGCATTCCGGTCTTGATGGCGTCGGCCCCGATATCGGCCAGCACCACCTCCATCTGGCGGGCGATGAAGGCGGGCGGCACCCCGAACACGTCGTGGACAGCGGTCGTGTCCTGGGCGGTGAGCGCCGTCACCGCCGTGGCGGCGAACCCGCCCAGCGCCGTGACCGTCTTGATGTCGGCCTGGATTCCGGCGCCCCCGCCCGAATCGGAACCCGCCACGATAAGCACACGTCCCCGCATAACCCGGTCTCCCGCACAGGGTCCGGCGCCGGCCGGCCGGCCCCCTCTCCCGTGATGATGACACAGGACGGCGATTCGCGGCTGCCCGCCGGATGCGGGCGCCGTGCCTGTGGAAGCCTCGAAAAGCTGTGTCTATACTGCACGGGAACCACTGATTAATCAGTGGCTCAGTGACTGCGGTCGAGAGAAAGTGATTCCTGCCGGCGCCTTCGGGGGCGGACCGGAATCACGGCGCCGAGGCCGTGGATGGCAATTCCGCTTCAACCCGGTATGCAGCAGAGGTAAGTATCGTGGCAACAGGCAAGGTAAAGTGGTTCAACGACTCCAAGGGCTTCGGGTTCATCGCTCCGGATGACGGCAGCGCCGATGTGTTCGTGCATTACAGCGCCATCAAGGGCAATGGCTTCAAGTCGCTGGCCGAAGGCCAGGCCGTCACCTTCGAAACCCAGCAGGGTCCGAAGGGGCTCGCCGCGGCGAACGTTGTCCCACAATAAAATGTAGTATGGCTGCCAGCCCGCGAACCCCGCCTTGACGGCGGGGTTCGCGTTTGCGGGGCACTGCAACGGAACCGCGACCCGGGCGGTTCAGCCCGGGAGCCGGGCGCCCGGGTCCTGGCGGTAGAACTCGGCCAGCAACCGGTAGACCTCGGGATACTCGCCGCGCAGCACCCGCGGCCGTTCGAAGAACAGCTCGCTCAGCACGGCGAAGAACTCGCCGGGCGACTCGGCCGCGTAGGGATCGATGCCGCTCGCCAGCCCCCGCTCCATGCGCCCGGTGAAATCCCCGTAGGCCGCGCTGAACACGCGCTTCCATGCCGCGCCGTTCATGCCCCGGTGCAGCGGCGGATGGCCGTTGGCGCTGCCGTTGACCATGTCGAGCTTGTGGGCGAACTCGTGCAGCACCACGTTGTAGCCGTCCAGGATCGTACCCGCCTCCACGTCGGACCAGGAGAGAACGACCGGCCCGCGTTGCCAGGCCTCGCCGGACAGCGGCTGGCGCGAGACCCAGACCACGCCGTCGGCGTCCACCCACTCGCGCTCGGGCATGAACTCGTCGGGATAGACGATGACCGAAACCCAGCCGTGATACCACTCGAGCCCCAGGTTGAGGATGGGCAGGCAGGCCTGCAGGGCGATGACGAGCGCCCGCTCACGGTCGATCACCGTTCCCGCGGCCCCCTCCAGGCTCTTCTCGTGCAGGAACAGCAGCGCCAGGTCCCGCAGGCGCTTCTCCGCCTCCTGCGGCAGCCCCTTCAGCAGCGGCAGACGCGCCCATACAGTGCGCCACTGCGCCTCCGGCACCTCCGGTCGCAACCGCGCCAGGAGCCGGCGCCGGCGCCAGTTACGGAAACTCGAGAACACGCATCCTCCCCGTGGACAGGTGGCGACAGGGCGCGGGGACGGCCGCGGCCCCGGGCATCGGGTTGTCCTTCACGGGGATGTTAACGCGGTGGAAACGGCGCTGCGAGAACCGCCGCCGGGGTGTTCAGGCAGCGGATGCGCCGGAGCCGGCGGAGACGGGCGCCGCCGCGGGTGCTTCCGCCCCCGCGCAGGGGATCGCCGGGGGCACCAGGGTGACCGGACAGCGCGCCCGGCGCAGGACCTGGTCGCCGACCGAACCGTTGAGCCAGCGGGAAAGACCGTTCCGCCGGCGCCGCCCGAGGATGATGGCGGCCACCGCGCGCTGTCCGGCAACCGCGACGATGCACTCCGCCGGCAGGCCCCTCACCAGCAGCGTCTGCGCGCGCTCCAGGGCGGTGAGATCGGGCCGTTCCTGCCGCAGCGCAGCGAGGAACGCCTGCAGCAGCGACCCGGCGCCGGCCTGCAGGGGAGTCAGGCCCCGGCGCCGGCCGCTGGCGCGCTGATAGAGACCCGGGCGGTTCACGGGCTCGTGCAGCACGTGGAGGATCAGCAGCCGGCCCCGCCCCTCCGCGGCGAGCTCGGCGGCATGCACGAGCGCGGCCCGGGCGGGCGCCCCGAAATCCACCGGGACCAGGTAGGCGGGTACGGCAATGTCGTTGTCGGTGCCTTGGGCGGACATGACGGGAACGGCCGGCGCATGGGGTTGGATCCGAGTCTGCCGGGAGAAGATGACGGCGGGATGACCGTTTCCTTACACCGGCGCGCCGGCGGTCGCGGGCTCCCGGCCCCGGTGCTGCTCGTAGAGCTGGCGCACGATCCCGTCGGCGAGCCCGATCTGGGGGACATACATGCGCCGGATGCCGGCCCAGCGCAGCACCGACAGGTAGATCCGGGCGGCGGGCACGATGACGTCGGCCCGGTCCGGGCGCAGGCCGAGATCGCGGATGCGCTCCTCGAAGCTGAGCGCGCTGAGCCGGGCGTGGGTGGCGCGGATGTGCTTCGGCGTGATGGGCTGGCCCTCCTTGCGCCCGGAGAGGCGGAAGATCTTGTTGATGTTCCCCCCGCTGCCGATCCCCTGGATCTCGGGACAGCCACGGATGGCCGCAGTGATCCAGGCCTTCATCTCCCGCCAGCGGGATTCGGGCACCATCCCGTCCAGGAGCCGGACGGTGCCGATGTCGAAGGAGGCCGAGGCGGTGCTGCAGCCGCTGCCGAACAGGGTGAGTTCGGTGCTGCCGCCGCCCACGTCCAGGTAGAGGTAGGCGCCACCCGCCTCCAGGCGCTCCTCGAAGTGGTTGGCGAAGATGATGGAGCCCTCCTCCTCGCCGCTGATGATCTCCAGGCGCAGTCCGCACTGGTCGTGGATCTGCCCGGCCAGGATCGGACCGTTCCGCGCCTCGCGCATGGCGGAGGTGGCCACGGCCCGGTAGGCGAGCGGCTGGTAGGCGTCCATCAGGCAGCGGAAGCCGGACAGGGTCTTGACGAGCTGCCAGGCCTTGTCGGGGGAGATCTCACGGCGCAGGAAGGCGTCGTCGCCGAGGCGCAGGGGCATGCGCACCAGCGCCTCCTTCTTGAACACCGGCCCCGACGGCCCCTCGAACACCTGCGCCAGCAGCAGGCGCACGGCGTTGGAGCCCATGTCGACGGCGGCGAACTTCACCGGCTGCGCGCCCCGGCCGGCCCCGGCGGACAGCCGCGGAACAGACGCGAATCCCTGCCCCGGGCAACAGCCACTACCGGCGCTCCATCTCCTCGGCCATGTGCTCGACGCTGGTGTGGCGCACGTCCTTGCCCTTCACCAGGTAGATGACGTACTCGCAGATGTTGCGCGAGCGATCGCCGATGCGCTCGATGGCGCGGGCCGCCCAGAGGACGTTCAGCACCGCGGGAATGGTGCGGGGATCCTCCATCATGTAGGTGATCATGAGGCGCATGATCCCCTCGTAGTCGCGATCCACGTCCGCGTCCTCGCGCGCCACCTTGAGCGCCAGTTCCACGTCCATGCGGGCGAAGGCGTCCAGCGCGTCATGGAGCATGCGCGAGACCCGCTGGGAGATGTGGCCGAGCCTGTTCTCGTGCCCGCGCCCCTCGCCCGCCTCGGCGAGCCGGTCGGCCATGCGCGCCACCCGCTCGGCCTCGTCGCCGATCCGCTCCAGGTCGTTGGTGACCCGCAGCACGGTCAGGATCAGCCGCAGGTCGATGGCCGTGGGCTGACGCCGGGCGATGATGCGGGTGGCCTCCTCGTCGATGTCCACATCGAAGCCGTTCACCTCGAGATCGCCGGCCACCACGCGCGCGGCCAGGTCGTGATCCTGTTCGCTCAGGGCGCGCAGGGCGTCGGCGAGCTGCTGCTCGACCATGCCGCCCATGGTGAGGACCTTGCTGCGCAGGTCGGCCAGCTCGGCATCGAAGCGCTGATAGATGTGTCCCTTGTGGATTTCGCCCGCCATGTCTCCGCCCATCGTGGCCCATGCACCCGGACCGGCGCCCGTTTACGTGAGGCTACCGTTCCGCAATGACACTTTGGTTACCAGGTGTCCGCCATCCGTCCAAGTTTACCGCCACGCCCCGCTTCGGCGCAGCCTGTCCGAGGACGGAGCCGGTGTTGTCACGCCGCGCCGCCGTCATCCTCCGGCCCTGCCGCGCCATCCGCCTCCTCATCCCCGCCGCCGAGCCGGACCGCCCGCCCGGCCGGGAAGCGGCAGGTGAAGGTGCTGCCGCGCCCCGGTTCGCTCTCCACCGTCAGGCGGCCGTCGTGGTGGGTGAGCACGTGCTTGACGATGGCCAGGCCCAGCCCGGTCCCGCCGGTCTCCCGGGACCGCCCCACGTCGACGCGGTAGAAGCGCTCGGTGAGCCGGGGCAGGTGCACCGGGTCGATGCCGGTCCCGCTGTCGGTCACCGCGAAACAGGCTTCGCCATTCCCGTCCCGGTACCAGCGGATGCGGATGCTGCCCCCCTCGGGAGTGTAGCGGACCGCGTTGGAGACCAGGTTGGAGAAGGCGCTGCGCAGCTCGTCGGGCTGGCAGAGCAGCCCCAGCCCGCGGTCCTGCTCCAGCTCCACCCGGTGACGGCCGCCGCTCAGCCCCAGCGCCTCTTCGTAGACCCCGTCGACGACGCCGGCCACCGGGCAGGGCTCCAGCTGCCGCCCCTTCTGATCCAGCTCCAGGCGGGAGAGGTGCAGCAGGTCGGCCACCAGCGTCTGCATGCGCCGGGTCTGCTCCTGCATCCGCTTCAACGCCCGCTCCCGGGCCGGGTTGCCGCCGGCCTCGGTCTCCAGCAGCGCCTCCACGTAGCCGCTCATCACCGTCAGCGGCGTGCGCAGCTCGTGGGAGACATTGGCGACAAAATCCCGGCGCATCTCCTCCAGCCGGCGCAGGCGGGTGATATCCCGTGCCAGCAGCAGGCGCCGTTTCTTCGACAGGGTCACCACCCGCACGCTGAGCCAGACACGCTCATCGGCGCGCGAGGGCAGCTCCAGCGCCGTCGCCCAGTCGCCGCTGCGCATCCGCGCCCCGAACTCGGGATGGCGCATCAGGTCGGTGATGCGCTGCCCGTGGTCGATCCCCCGCTGCAGGCCGAGCAGCCGCTCCGCGGTGGGGTTCCACCACTCGATCTCGCCCCGGGGCCCGAGGGCGACCGCCGCGTCGGGCAGGGCATCGGTCGCCTCGTTGAACCGCCGCAGCGCCCGGGTCAGCTTGCGCTTGCGCTTGCGCCCGGTGCGCTGCAGGCGGGCGATGCCGCCCAGCACCTCGCCCCAGCCCCCGCGCACGGCCGGCAGGGTGCCGGAACCGTTGAGCCAGCGCCCCAGCCGCAGCAGCAGCAGGAACTGGCGCAGCGCGTATGCGGCCAGCCCCGCGAGCGCCAGGCGCGACCAGCCCGGCGAGCCACTGACGAATGCCGTGCCCGCGAGCAGCAGCAGCCCGGCCACCCAGACCAGCTCCCGGCGCCAGGCCGCCCGGGAACGCAGGGCCCAGAGCAGCAGGGTGGCGCCCAGGGCCAGCCGGGCCAGCGGGCGGGGCAGCTCCTTCACGGCCCCTGCCGGCGGGCTCTGCTCATCAACGGGGGGCGTTTCAGGCGCCATGGGCGAGGAGGCGGAAGGGGGATGCATCAACCGCCGGCCCTGAGCTCCTCGAGCAGGCGCTCGGTGGGCACATGGCGCACGTCGCGGCCGTTGGCCAGGTAGATGATGTAGCCGGCGATGTTCTTGGCATGGGCGCCGATGCGATCCAGGGCCCGCAGCCCCAGCACCACCTCCACCACGTGGCCCACGTTGCGGTGGTCCTCCATGATGTAGGTGGACAGGCGCCGCAGGGCGGACTGGAACTCGCCGTCCAGCGTCTCGTCGTGCTGCAGCACCTCCAGGGCCAGGTCCAGGTCCAGGGACTCGAAGGCGCGCAGGGTGGTCTCCAGGGCGGCGGTCACCCCCCGCCCCAGTTCGAAGAGATCCCGCAGCAGGCTGGGGTTCGGGCTCGCGCCGTTGCCGCCGTAGAGCCGCTGGGTCAGCTGCGCCACCCGGCGCGCCTCGTCGCCCACCCGCTCGAGATCGGTCACCGACTTGGCCACCGCCATCACCTCGCGCAGGTCCTTACCCACCGGCGCGCGCATGGCCAGCACCCGGACCAGTTCGTCGTCCACCCGGATGTCCAGCCGGTTCACCTCCTGGTCCCGTTCGGCCACCTCCCTGGCGGTCTCCACATCCTCCTCCTCCAGGGTCCGCAGGGAACGCTGCAGCTGCTCGATGACCATCTGGCCCATCTGCAGCACCAGTCCGTGCAGGTGGGTCAGCTGGTCATCGAAGCGCTTGACGATGTGACCTTCTGTGGGCTTGGTCATGGGTCGAGTTCTCTCCTTGCGCCCGGTGTCGATTGGCTCAGCCGAAGCGGCCGGTGATGTAGTCCTCGGTGAGGCGGTGGCGCGGATTGGTGAAGATGTCCGCGGTGTCGCCCACCTCGATGAGGTCCCCCAGGTGGAAATAGGCGGTGCGCTGGGAGACGCGGGCGGCCTGCTGCATGGAGTGGGTGACGATGGCGATGCTGTAGTTCCCGCGCAGCTCGTCGATGAGCTCCTCGATGCGCGCGGTGGCGATGGGATCCAGCGCCGAGCAGGGCTCGTCCATCAGGATCACCTCGGGGCTGACGGAGATGGTGCGGGCGATGCACAGGCGCTGCTGCTGGCCGCCGGAGAGCCCGGTGCCGGGCTGGTCCAGGCGGTCCTTCACCTCGCCCCAGAGGCCGGCCTTCTCCAGGCTGGTCTGCACGATCTCGTCGAGCTCGGTCCGGGACCGGGCCAGGCCATGGATTCGCGGCCCGTAGGCCACGTTCTCGTAGATGGACTTGGGGAAGGGGTTGGGCTTCTGGAACACCATGCCCACCCGGGCCCGCAGCGGCACCACGTCGGTCCGGCGGTCGTAGATGTCCTGGCCGTCGAGCAGGATGGAGCCGCTGACGCGGCAGCCGTCGATGGTGTCGTTCATGCGGTTCAGGCAGCGCAGGAAGGTGGACTTGCCGCAGCCCGAGGGGCCGATCATGGCGATCACCTCGTTGGCGCCCACGTCCAGGCTCACATCGTGGATGGCGCGCTTCTCGCCGTAGTGGACGGTCACGTCCCGGCACACCATCACCGGGTTGGGGTGGGTGTGGTCCCCCACCATGCGCCGATCCTCCGCCTTGCCGGACACATCGGCCGCGGGTACGGCATCCCCGGGCCGGGCGGCACCGGCCGTCACGCCCTCACGCTGTTCCATACCCATCTTGGCCTCGTAGGAAATGCTGTTCATGATGCTTGACCTCGGTCGGATTCTAAACCGTAACTCACCAGCGCCGCTCGAACTTCTTGCGCAGCAGCACCGCGATGGCGTTCATGATGACCAGGAAGCCGAGCAGCACCAGGATGGCCGCGGAGGTGCGCTCAACGAAGGCCCGCTCCGGGCTGTCCGCCCAGAGGAAGATCTGCACCGGCAGCACGGTGGCCGGGTCGAAGAAGCCGCCCGGGATGTCCACGATGAAGGCGACCATGCCGATCATCAGCAGCGGCGCCGTCTCGCCCAGGGCCTGGGCCATGCCGATGATGGTGCCGGTGAGCATGCCGGGCAGGGCCAGCGGCAGCACGTGGTGGGTCACCGTCTGCAGCCTGGAGGCGCCGATGCCCAGGGCCGCCTCGCGGATGGAGGGCGGCACCGACTTCAGCGCCGCGCGCCCGGCGATGATGATGGTGGGCAGGGTCATCAGGGTGAGCACCAGGCCGCCGACGAGCGGCGCCGAGCGGGGCAGAGCCATGAAGTTGAGGAACACCGCCAGGCCCAGCAGGCCGAAGACGATGGAGGGCACCGCCGCCAGGTTGTTGATGTTCACCTCGATGAGGTCGGTCCAGCGGTTTCTCGGCGCGAACTCCTCCAGGTAGATCGCGGTCGCCACGCCGATGGGGAAGGAGAGCGCCAGGGTCACGATGACCGTGTACAGCGAGCCCATCAGGGCGCCGCGGATGCCGGCCAGCTCCGGCTCGCGGGAGTCGCCGGCGGTGAAGAAGGTGGTGTTGAAGCGCTTCTCGATGCGCCCCTCGGACTCCAGTTTCCGCAGCCACGACAGGGGCAGATCCTTGATGCGCCGCTGCGCCTCCGGCACGTCCACGGGGATGTGGCCCTTGGCGTACATGTCCACGTCGTCGTCGGCGGGCACCCACACGGAGCGGGTGGTGCCGATGAGCGCCGGGTCCGCCATCACCATGTCCCGCAGCTGGTAGCTGGCGCCGCTGCTCACCAGCCCGTTGAGGGTCCGGCGATCCTGCCGCCCGGTGACCTCCGGGAACAGCTCCTGCATCGAGCGGCGCACCAGGGCGGCGTAGTTGGCCCCGGAGAGCGCCTGCGGCGCCCGGCTGCCCTCGGGATCGATCACCGCCGGGTCGAAGTTGATGTCGAGCCGGACGTGGGTCTGCAGGAAGGCGCTGTAGCCGTTGGCCGCGATGCTGGTGAACAGCAGGGCCAGGAACAGCAGCCCGGCGGCGATGGCGGCGATGCCGTAGAGCCGGAACCGCCGCTCGGCGGCATAGCGCCGCTTCAGGCTGGCGTTGACGATATCGATGGCGCGCTGATTCTTCATGGATGGTTCGCTCCGCGGTCACTCATACTGTTCGCGGTACTTGCGCACCACGTGCAGGGCGATGACGTTCAGGATCAGGGTGACCACGAACAGCATCAGGCCCAGGGCGAAGGCCGCCAGGGTCTTGGGGCTGTCGAACTCCTGGTCGCCCACCAGCAGGGTCACGATCTGGACGGTGATGGTGGTCACCGCCTGCAGGGGGTTGGCGGTCAGGTTGGCCGCCAGGCCGGCGGCCATCACCACGATCATGGTCTCGCCGATGGCCCGCGAGACCGCCAGCAGCACCCCGCCCACGATGCCCGGCAGGGCCGCCGGAATGATCACCTTGCGCACCGTCTCCGAGCGGGTGGCGCCCATGGCGTAGGAGCCGTCGCGCAGGGACTGGGGCACGGCGTTGATGACGTCGTCGGAGAGGGAGGAGACGAAGGGGATGATCATGATGCCCATCACCAGGCCCGCCGCCAGCGCGCTCTCGGAGGAGACGTCCAGGCCGAGGGCCGCGCCCCCGTCGCGCAGGGCGGGCGCCACCACCAGGGCGGCGAAGAAGCCGTAGACCACGGTGGGGATGCCGGCGAGGATCTCCAGCAGCGGCTTGGCCACCGCGCGGAAGCGGCGGTTGGCGTACTCGGAGAGGTAGATGGCGGACATCAGCCCGATGGGCACCGCCACGAACATGGCGATGAACGAGATCATCAGGGTGCCGGTGAACAGCGGCACGGCGCCGAAGCTGCCGGAGGAGCCCACCTGGTCGGCGCGGATGGCCATCTGCGGGCTCCACTTCAGCCCCAGCAGGAACTCCGATACCGGCACCGAGTGGAAGAAGCGCAGCGCCTCGAACAGCACCGAGAGCACGATGCCGATGGTGGTGAAGATGGCGATGGTGGAGCAGAGAACCAGGAAGGCCTTCACCACTCCTTCCACCTGGTTGCGGGCCCGCAGCCCGGGGTGGATGCGCTTCCAGGCGAGTCCGATGCCGCCCGCGGCCAGGGCCAGCACCACCACCGCCAGGGCGGCGGAGCCGGTCTGCACCAGGCTGCGGTAGTGGTCCGCCGCGGCCTGCATGGCCGGGTCCACCTGGGCGGAGACGATGTTGCCGCTGACCAGGTTCCTGATGTCGTTCACCACCAGGCCCAGGCGCGCGTCGGGCAGGGCGCGGATCTCATCGGGCAGCCCGGCCACCACGAGCTTGGTGACGATGTAGGGCTCGAAGGCCACCCAGCCCGCCAGCACCAGCAGCGCCGGCAGGCCGCACCACAGCGCGGTGAGCATCCCGTAGTAGCCGGGCAGGGAGTGCAGGGCGCGCACCCCGCCGGACCCGCGGGACACGGCGAAGGAGCGCTGCCGGCCCACGTAGTAGGCGGCGGCGGAAAGCGCCAGGAGGACGATTGCGAGCGTGGTCACGGACATGGCGGTCGGCGGCGGCTGGTCGGTGGTTAGTGTAGAAACTTAGTTGCGCCGTTCTGAAACGGCAACGACCGGGAGGGTTTTCAGGCCCGCCCGGCCGTCGTCATGCTGTCGCACCCAGTGCGCTTACATCTCCATCGGCGTCATGTTGCGGGCGTCGTTGGCGAACTTGGCGCGCTCCTCCTCGGGCATCGGGATGAGGCCCTTGTCGGCGAGATAGCCCTCGGGGCCCCAGGCCTTGTCGCTGGTGAACTCGTTGACGTACTCCTGGATGCCCGGGATGACGCCCACGTGAGCCTTCTTCACGTAGAAGAACAGCGGGCGGGAGACGGGGTAGTCACCGCTGGCGATGGCCTCGAAGGTGGGCGCCACGCCGTCGATGAGCGAGCCCTGCACCATGTCGGTGTTCTGGTCCAGGAAGCTGAAGCCGAAGATGCCCAGCGCGTCCGGGTTGGCCTCGAGCTTCTGCACGATCAGGTTGTCGTTCTCACCGGCCTCGATGTAGGCGCCGTCCTCGCGGATGGTGAAGCAGGCGGCCTTGAAGGCGTTCTTGTCGCTCTTCTCCATGGCGGCGACCCAGGGGGTGTCCTTGCAGCCGTGCTCCATCACCAGCTCCACGAAGGCGTCGCGGGTGCCGGAGGTGGGAGGCGGACCCAGCACCTCGATGGCGGTGGCGGGCAGGGCCGGGTTGACGTCCTTCCAGGTCTTGTAGGGGTTGGCCACCAGCTTCTCGCTGCCGTCGGCGGCGGGAACGTCCTTGGCGAGCGCCAGGTAGAGGTCGCGGCGGGTCAGGCTGAACTGCCCGGCCTGCTTGGAGTTGGCCACGGCGATGCCGTCGTAGCCGATCTTGATCTCGACGATCTCCTTCACGCCGTTGGCGGCGCAGGTCTCGACCTCGCTGCTCTTGATGCGGCGCGAGGCGTTGGTGATGTCGGGATTCTCCACCCCGACGCCGGCGCAGAACAGCTTCAGGCCGCCGCCGGAGCCGGTGGACTCGATCTTCGGGGTCTTGAAGCTGGAGGTCTTGCCGAACTGCTCGGCCACCACGGTGGCGAAGGGATAGACCGTGGAGGAGCCCACGATGCTGATGTAGTCGCGGGCGGCGGCGTTGGCGCTGCCGACGGCGAAAGCGGCGGTTACGGCCAGGGCACTGGCGAGAGCCTTCTTGATCACGGATGTCACCTCTGAAGAGTTGTTGTGAGTCTGTTGGCTTGTCGGCGCACGGTCTGCGTGTGCCGAACCGGGTGGCGGCCTTTCACTCTCGACCGCCCAGTCGTCGTGTTACGTGGGCGCAGTATAGGAACCGTTTGTTACAGATTTACTGCACGCTGAAATAAAACCGGAGGGGGTGTTCAGGGCCGGGCCGAGAGGCGGTAGCCGGCACCGCGCACGGTCTGCAGCAGGGCATCGCAGCCGGTGGGCTCCAGCGCCTTGCGCAGTCGCCGGATGTGGACATCCACGGTGCGCTCCTCGATGTAGACATTGGTGCCCCAGACCCGGTCCAGCAGCTGGCTGCGGCTGTAGACGCGCTCGGGGTGGGTCATGAAGAAGTGCAGCAGGCGGAATTCGGTGGGCCCCAGCTCCACCGCCGCGTCGCCGGCGCTCACCCGGTGGCTGCCGGGATCCAGGGTCAGGATGTCCACCTGCACCGCCTCCTCCCCGGCATGGGGCGCCGCGCGGCGCAGCACCGTGCGGATGCGGGCGAGCAGCTCGCGGGTGGAGAAGGGCTTGGTGACGTAGTCGTCGGCCCCGCTCTCCAGCCCCCGCACCTTGTCGTCCTCCTCGCCGCGGGCCGTGAGCATGATGATGGGTATCTCGCGGGTCAGGGGATCGCGCTTCAGGCCGCGGGCCAGCTCCACGCCGCTGGCGCCGGGCAGCATCCAGTCCAGCAGCAGCAGGTCGGGCGCCTGGGCGTTGATGCGCTCGCGCGCGGTCTCGGCATCCTCCACCTCGTGGACGGAAAAGCCATCCTGTTCCAGGACGAAACGCAGCATCTCGCGGACGGCGGGCTCGTCTTCAACTACCAGGATATTCGCAGAAGCCATGGGAATCCGATCACTCCGGTTTGTACATCATGCATAATTCAAGGTTGAAATTATTACAACCGCTGAATATGACAGCGGCATGACACCCCGACGGTACCGGAGTCCCGCTTGGACATCGAACTGCTGCGCACCTTTCTCGAGCTGCAACGGACCCGCCATTTCGCCCGTGCGGCCGAGCGCCTGCACCTCACCCAATCGGCGGTGAGCGCCCGCATCCGGCTGCTCGAGGAGACCCTCGGCCAACAGCTGTTCACCCGCAAGCGCAACGATATCCGCCTCACCGCCGCAGGCACCCGGCTGCTCAAGCATGCCGAGACCATCGTCGGCGCCTGGTCGCGGGCCCGGCAGGAGTCGGGACTGGGCCCGGAGTACCGCACCTCGCTGGCGCTGGGCGGGGCCTACGACCTGTGGGAGAGCCTGCTGCGGGGCTGGCTGTGCCGGCTGCGGGAACAGCTGCCGGACATCGCGCTGCAGGCGGAGACCCTGCCGGGCGAACTGCTGCTGCGGCGGCTGCTGGACGGGGTTCTGGACATCGCGGTGCTGTTCGAGCCGCCGCGGCTGCCGGGCGAGACGGTGCGCGAGGTGGGAACGGTGAACCTGGTCCTGGTGAGCAGCGTGGAGGGCGCCGGCGCCATGGAGGCGCTGGGCGAGGGATTCGTACGGGTGGACTGGGGCGCCAGCACGGCCCTGGAGCTGGCCCGGCGCTACCCGGACCTGCCCACGCCGTCTCTGCGCATGAGCCACGGCACCCTGGCGCTCGGCTTCATCCTGGAGCGGGGCGGGGCCGCCTACCTGCCCGAGCGGCTGGCTGAACCCCACCTGGCCGCGGGAAGGCTGCACCGGGTCGCGGACGCGGCGCCCATCGAACGGCCCGCCTACGCGGTCTACCGGCCGGGCAGCGAGCGGGAAGAGGTCATCCGCCAGGCGCTGGCGCTCCTGGACGGGGCCTGACCGGGCGCAATCGCGCCGCCCGGGTCGCCCCGGGCGGCGATTCCTCAGTAGTCGAGGTCGTAGTCCTCGTAACCGAGATCCTGCACCTGCTCGCGCAGGCGCTTCAGCTCGAAATAGCGCTCGATGCGCCGCCGGTGGTCGGCATCGCCGTGGCGCTCCGCCCCATGGCCCGCCTCGAACACCGGATCCGCCCCGTCATCGTCAATCGCAAAGACGTCGTCCACATCATTCATACCCGCCGAACCTCGAAAAAAATCCTCGTCCAAACCTTCACCGCTGCGCGGCTCGTGGCGGCCGCTTCAACTGCGCCTTATCTAGCCGGAATCCACACGGATGGAAAGTGAATTGTTTCGATTGCGACGACAAAAGATATTTATCGACCGCCGGTCCGACGCCATTCAGCCAAGTACCCCTCATTTGGTATGGATATCGTTATTCCCTGCGGTATATTACGTTCAGCTTCCAGGGACCCGGGGTCATGAACGAGAAGACCAAAGTCACCAGCTACCGCGTCCGCGGCCGCTGCTGGATCGAGTCCGCGGACGGCACCTTCCTCGGCGGCGGCCGCGTCCGGCTGCTGGAGGCGATTGCCGCCCACGGCTCCATCAGCGCCGCCGCGCGCGCCCTGCACATGTCCTACCGCCGGGCCTGGGAACTGGTGGAGGCCATCAACCGCTGCGCGCCCGCGCCCCTGGTGGAGAAGCAGCCCGGCGGCCGCGGCGGCGGCGGCGCGGTGCTCACCGGGACCGGTAGCCGCGCCATCCACGACTACCGCGCGCTCGAGCGGCGCCACCAGGCCTTCCTGGAAACGGAAACCGGGCGTCTCGCCCCCGCGGCCGATCCCGCCCCCCCATCCACGCCTTCCGACAAGGAGCCCTGAACCGTGCGCAGACACCCCCTTCAGTTGCTGCTGATCGCCGCCCTGCTCGCCGCGACGGGCGCCCGGGCCGGGGAGGTCAGCGTCGCCGTGGCCGCCAATTTCAAGGCCACGCTGGAGGAGGTGGCCGCCGCCTTCACCCGGGCCACCGGGCACAAGGTGCTGGCCAGCAGCGGCTCCACCGGCAAGCTCTATACCCAGATCACCCAGGGCGCCCCCTTCGCCGTGCTGCTGGCCGCTGACAGCGCCCGTCCCGAGCGGCTGGAGCGGGAGGGCTACGCGGTGGCCGGCAGCCGCTTCACCTACGCCGTGGGCCGGCTGGTGCTGTGGAGCCCGGACCCGGAGCGGGTGGACGCCGAGGGCGCCGTCCTGCGCGACCCGGGCCTGGAGCGGCTGGCCATCGCCAATCCCCGCAGCGCCCCCTACGGGGCCGCGGCGCAGGAGGTGCTGGAGGGGCTGGGGCTGTGGGACGGGATCCAGCCACGGCTGGTGCGGGGCGAGAACATCGGCCAGGCCTTCCAGTTCGTGGCCTCCGGCAATGCCCCGCTGGGGTTCGTGGCCCTGGCCCAGGTACGGGCCGGCGGGCAGCCCGGCTCCCAGTGGCTGGTGCCCCAGGCGCTCCATGCCCCCATCGAGCAGCAGGCGGTCCTGCTCGGCAGCGCCGCCCGCAACCCGGCGGCGCAGGCATTCCTGGACTACCTCCGCGGCCCCGAGGCCGTCGCCATCATCGAGCGCTACGGCTACGACGTGCCGGCGCCCCCGGAGCGGTAGCACCGGCCCATGTTCAGCCCCGGCGACCTCCAGGCCCTGCTCATCACCCTGCGGCTGGCGCTCATCACCACCCTCCTGCTGCTGGTGCTGGGCACCCCGCTGGCCTGGTGGCTCGCCCGCACCCGCAGCGTGCTGAAGCTGCCCCTGGAGGCGCTGGTGGCGCTGCCCCTGGTGCTGCCGCCGACGGTGCTGGGCTTCTACCTGTTGCTCGCCCTGGCGCCCGACGGGCTGCTCGGCGGCCCCTGGCGCGCCCTGGGCGGCGGCGCGCTGGCCTTCACCTTCACCGGGCTGGTCATCGGCTCGCTGATCTACTCCCTGCCCTTCGTGGTGCAGCCCCTGCAGACGGCCTTCGAGGGCCTGGAGGAGCGGACCCTGGAGGCGGCGGCCACCCTGGGCGCCGCGCCGCTGGACCGCTTCCTCACCGTGGTGCTGCCCCAGGCGCGCCAGGGCCTGCTCTCGGCGGCCACCCTGGGCTTCGCCCACACGGTGGGCGAGTTCGGGGTGGTGCTGATGATCGGCGGCAACATCCCCGGCCGCACCCAGGTGCTCTCCATCGCCATCTACGACCACGTGGAGGCCCTCGACTACGGCAGCGCCCACCTGCTCTCCGCCTCCCTGCTGGGCCTCTCCTTCGTGATGCTGCTGGGCGTCTATGTCACCAACCGCCGCTTCCGGGTGCGCATGCGATGAGCCTCCAGGTCCGCTACCGCCTGCAGCGGGGCGCCTTCCGCCTCGACGCGGCCTTCGAGGCGCCCGGGCGGGGCGTCACCGCCCTGTTCGGGCGCTCCGGCAGCGGCAAGACCCTGCTGCTGCGCTGCATCGCCGGGCTGGAGCAGGCGGAGGCGGGCTTCCTGCGGCTCGGGGAGACGCCGTGGGAGGACAGCGGCACCGGCCTACGGCTGCCGCCCAACCACCGCCGGGTGGGCTACGTGTTCCAGGAGGCGGCCCTGTTCCCCCACCTGAGCGTGCGCGGAAACCTGCACTACGGCCTGCGCCGCACCCCGGCGGAGGAGCGTCGCATAGACGAGGCGCAGGCGGTGGAGTGGCTCGGCATCGGCCACCTGCTCGGGCGCCGGCCCGCCACCCTGAGCGGCGGCGAGCGCCAGCGGGTGGCCATCGCCCGGGCGCTGCTGGCCGGGCCCCGCCTGCTGCTCATGGACGAGCCCCTGGCCGCGCTGGACCGGGAGGCCAAGGCGGCGATCCTGCCCTACCTGGAGCGGCTGCACGAGGTGCTGCCGGTCCCGGTGCTCTACGTGAGCCACTCCCTGGACGAGGTGGTGCGCCTCGCCGACCACCTCGTCCTCATCGGCGCGGGCCGGGTCCAGGGCAGCGGCCCGGTGGCCGAGCTGCTCACCCGCCTCGACCTGCCCCTGGCCCACGGCGAGGGGGCGGCCGCGGTGGTGGAGGCGCGGGTGGCCGCCCACGACCCGGAGTTCCACCTGAGCTACCTCGACTTCCCCGGCGGGCGCTTCAGCGTGCGCGCGGTGGAGGCCCCGGTGGGCGCGCGGCACCGGCTGCGGATCCTGGCCAAGGATGTCAGCCTGGCCCTGGAGGCGCCCCGCGCCAGCAGCATCCTCAACGTCTTCCCCGCCCGCGTCGGCGCCATCGTCGAGGAGGGGCCGGCCCAGCGCATCGTGCAGCTGGAGGCCGGGGGCATCCGCCTGCTCAGCCGCATCACCGCCAAGTCCGCGAGCCTGCTGGGGCTGCGCCCCGGCCTGGAACTCTTCGCCCAGATCAAGAGCGTCGCGATCATCGACTGAATCCCCCGCGCGGACCGCCGCGGCCACACCCCGGCTGCCCCACGGCCTTCCCGCCACCCCCAAAGACCCCGCTCCCGCGGGGTTAATTATTTCCTACTAAATTACTAATATACCGCCCCTCGCCGGTTCGGCCCCCCGCCGCGCCGCCGTGAAACCGATCCGCACACGACAATCAGACAGGCATCGACCCTTGAGGAAGAGACCATGAACAGAACGCGACTCGCGGCCGCGCTCGCTGCGCTGTTGCTCGCGCCCCTGGCCCACGGCGCCGACACCGGGGCGGGCAAGACCATCGTCATGCAGGGCAACGGCGCCGGCGCCCTGCCCTGCATGACCTGCCACGGCGTGGACGGCGCCGGCAACGCCGGCGGCGGCTTCCCGCGCCTGGCGGGCATGGACGCCGACTACCTCGCGCGCCAGATCCGCGACTACCGCGAGGGCCGGCGCCGGAACGCCGTCATGCAGCCCATCGCCCAGGCCCTGACCGATGAACAGGCGGCCGACGCGGCGGCCTTCTATGCCGCCCAGGTCGCCGGCACTGCCGCCGGGGCGCCCGCCACGGAGCAGGCGGCCGCCGGTGAACGCCTGGCCACCCTCGGCGCCTGGGATCGCCAGGTGCCCGCCTGCGAGAGCTGCCACGGCCCCGGCGGCCGCGGCCTGGGCGCCGCCTTCCCCGGGCTCGCCGGCCAGCACGCCAGCTACCTGGCCGCGCAGCTCCACGCCTGGAAGAACGGCACCCGCGCCAATGATCCCATGAACCTGATGAAGGGCGTGGCCGAGCGTCTGGACGACGCCGAGATCCAGGCGGTGGCCGCCTGGTTCGCCACCCGGCCCCGCTGATGCGCGCCCGCAGGAGCAATGCCATGAAGACCATGAACCGAATCCTCGCCGCGACCCTGGCCGCGGCCCTCCCCCTCCTGGCCGGCGCCGCCCCCGAGAAGGACTTCCAGGTGGAGCTGCCCGCCGCCCCCGCCGGCGAGGCCGCCTTCAGCCCGCCCGCCGAGGAGACGATCCCCGACAACGCCTTCGGCGAGATGGTGCGCCTCGGCCGCGATCTCTTCCTCAACACCGACCAGCTGCGCGGCACCTACACCGGCAACGGCATGAAGTGCGTGAACTGCCACCTGGACCGCGGCCGCCGGGCCGGCTCCGCGCCCCTGTGGGCCGCCTTCGGCATGTACCCGGCCTACCGCAAGAAGAACGACAAGGTGAACACCATGGAGGAGCGCATCCAGGGCTGCTTCACCTACAGCATGAACGGCACCCCGCCGCCGGCCGGCAGCCGCGAGCTCACCGCGCTGGTCACCTACCACTACTGGCTCGCCACCGGCGCCCCCATCGGCAAGGCCCTGCCCGGGCGCGGCTTCCCCAAGCTGGCCAGGCCGGAGCAGGCGCCCGACTTCGCCCGCGGCGAGGCGGTCTACCGGGACAACTGCGCGCTGTGCCACGGCGACGACGGCGCGGGCCGGCAGGTGGACGGCCGCTACGTCTTCCCGCCCCTGTGGGGCCCCGACTCCTACAACTGGGGCGCCGGCATGCACCGGGTCAACACCGCGGCGGGCTTCATCAAGGCCAACATGCCGCTCAGCCAGGGCGGCAGCCTGACCGACCAGCAGGCCTGGGACGTGGCGCTCTACATCAACAGCCACGACCGGCCCCAGGACCCGCGCTTCGAGGGTGACCTGGCGGAGACGAAGAAGACCTTCCACGGCCACCAGTGCGAGTACGGCGAGGAGGTGGGCGGACACGCGCTCGCGGGCGGCGCGGAGTGAGCAGGCGGGCCGGGGCGCCGCGCCCCGGCCCGCCTGCCGGCAACGGGTAACCATTCCTTAACGCCACCGCCGCCCCGCCGTAACAGCCGGCATCTAGAGTCGTGGCTCCGAGCCGCTCCCGCGAGCGGCGTCCACACGCCCGATAACCCTGTTGGGGACGGAGAACACGACCATGACCCACCGGAAGACCCCCCTCGCACTCCTCGTCGGCGCCACGCTGCTGTCCGGCCTCGGCACCGCCGCCGCCGGCCCGGCCGTGAACGGCCCCATGGCCTTCACGCCCCTCGTGAAGTCGGCCGAGGTGCTCACCAACGACTGGGACCAGCCCCACCTGATCCCCGACGGCTACGTGATGTACAAGGTCGCCGACGAGACCGATCTCAACATCTACGTCACCGACACCGACGGCACGGACATCGGCCGCGACTTCCCGGACCTCAGCGACATGAACACCGTCAACGAGACCGGCCCCCAGGCGGGCCGCTTCCTCTACCGCACCCACGAGGTGGACGAGTGCGGCGCGGTGTCCGTGGTGGATCTCGACACCGGCGCGGCCAAGGTCATCGCCCAGGCGAGCGACTGCGCCGCGACCGCCCCGGCCATCGGCCCGCAGTTCCCCGACTTCACCCAGGGCCGCGACCTCGACGGCATCCGCTGGACCCCGTGGGGGACCGTGCTGTTCGCCGAGGAGGATCCCCAGGGTCGCGTCTACGAGCTGTTCCTCGACCCGAAGGACCGCACCGTCGCCGCCGATGTCGTGGATCGCCCCGCCGTGGGCCGCATCCGCCACGAGGGCGTCGAGGTGGGCGCCGACGGCGCCGTCTATGTCATCGACGAGCTGAACGGCGGCTCCATCTTCCGCTTCGTGCCGGACACCTACGGCGATCTCTCCACGGGCCAGCTCTACGCGCTCAAGCTCACCGGGCTCAGCGACGCCGAGCAGTCCTACGGCAGCGGCCACCCGCACCTCGGCGCCTTCGAGTGGGTCGCCCTGGATCGCGACCAGGTGCGGATCGACGCCAAGGTGGCGGCCGACTGGGTCGAGGCCACCGAGTTCGGCCGTCCGGAGGACGTGGAGGCCATCGGCCAGGTGCTCTACGTGTCCGAGACCAGCGAGGACCGCGTGCTGGCCATCGACCTGAAGCGGCAGGTGGTCACCGCCTACGTGAGCGCGGGGGACAACGCGCCCGCCGGCGGCAACCCCAACTTCAACAACCCTGACAACCTGGCCGAGGGCCCCGACGGACGGCTGTGGATCGTCGAGGACACCGGCGGCTCCGACATCTGGGTCGCCGACCGGGACCTCGACGGCGACGGCTCGGCCGATGCGGTGCACCTGTTCGCCGCCATGGTGGACAGCGGCGCCGAGGGCACCGGCATCTACTTCGGCAAGGACCCGCACACCCTGTACGTGAACGTGCAGCACGCCGCCAAGGAGTACGCCGACGGCACCTGGGCCATCACCAACCGCAACCTGAAACGCCGCTGAGGTCGCATGCGGCACCTCACCCGCTCGCCGGCGCACCGGCGAGCGGGACCTCCCGAAGGCGGCGCCGCCAGGCGCCGCCTTCTTCTTCATTGCCCGCCCGCCCCGGGGTGCAAAGGGCGGGGCGGTATGGTACCGTGCGCGCCCTTTATCAGGGTTGTCCGATATGGACAGCCGCAGCCGCCCGGGCCCGCCCGTTTCCGCCCGGATGACCGCCACACCCTGCCACGGCAATCCGAAGCGACGCCCGGTTCCTGCCGCACCGGGACCTTATCCCGCCCCCCGTAGAGGCCGCCGGCCCGCGCGGCCGGCCCGGTATTGCCCGTACCCGCCCGCACCCGCCGCCCATCGGGGCGGGGGCATCGACAACCGACTGACTGGAAAATGCTGGATACCCTGCGCAAGAACTGGTTCATCAGCATCCGCGCCGACCTGCTCGCCGGGCTCGTCGTGGCGCTGGCGCTCATCCCGGAGGCCATCGCCTTCTCCGCCATCGCCGGCGTGGATCCCCGGGTGGGCCTCTACGCCTCCTTCTGCATCGCCGTGGTCATCGCCTTCGTGGGCGGCCGCCCGGGCATGATCTCCGCCGCCACCGGGGCCATGGCGCTGCTGATGGTCACGCTGGTCAGGGAGCACGGCCTGCAGTACCTGCTCGCGGCCACCCTGCTCACGGGTGTCCTGCAGATCGCCGCGGGCTACCTCCGGCTCGGGTCGCTGATGCGCTTCGTCTCGCGCTCGGTGGTGACCGGCTTCGTCAACGCGCTGGCGATCCTCATCTTCCTCGCCCAGCTGCCCGAGCTGACCGGCGTCACCTGGCACGTCTACGCCATGACCGCCGGGGGGCTGGCCATCATCTACCTGTTCCCCTACCTCACCCGCTCGGTGCCCTCGCCGCTGGTCACCATCATCGTGCTCACGGCCATCGCCATGGCGCTGGACCTGGACCTGCGCACCGTCGGCGACATGGGCGAGCTGCCGGACACCCTGCCGGTCTTCCTCTGGCCCCAGGTGCCCCTCGATCTCGAAACCCTGGCCATCATCCTGCCCTACTCGGCCTCGCTGGCGGTGGTGGGGCTGCTGGAATCGCTGATGACCGCCGCCATCGTCGACGACCTGACCGACACCCCCAGCGACAAGAACCGCGAGTGCACGGGCCAGGGGGTGGCCAACATCGCCGCAGGCCTGCTCGGGGGCATGGCGGGCTGCGCGATGATTGGCCAGTCGGTCATCAACATCAAGTCGGGCGGCCGCAGCCGCCTCTCCACCTTCGCCGCGGGGCTCTTCCTGCTCCTGATGGTGGTGTTCCTGGGCGAGAGGGTGGCGCGGATTCCCATGGCGGCGCTGGTGGCGGTGATGATCATGGTCTCCATCGGCACCTTCAGCTGGGAGTCGCTGGTGAACCTCCGGCGCAACCCGCTCAGCACCAACATCGTCATGGTCGCCACCGTGGCGGTGGTGGTGGCCACCCACAACCTCGCCTACGGGGTGTTCGTGGGCGTGCTGCTGGCGGCGATGTTCTTCGCCAACAAGGTGGCCCACTACAAGTACGTCACCTCCGCGCTGGACGCCGGGGGCAGGGTCCGCACCTACCGGGTGGTGGGCCAGGTCTTCTTCGCCTCGGCGGACAAGTTCGTCGAGTTCTTCGACCTGAAGGAGGTGCTCGACAAGGTGGTGATCGACCTCACCCAGGCCCATTTCTGGGACATCACCGCCGTCAGCGCGCTCGACAAGGTGGTCATCAAGTTCCGCCGCGAGGGCACGGCGGTGGAGATCGTCGGGCTGAACGAGGCCAGCGCCACCATCGTCGACCGGTTCGCTGTGCACGACAAGCCGGATGCGGTAGACAAGCTGCTGGCCCACTGACGGAGACCGACCCGATGACCCACGTAATCAGCTGCATCGACGGCACCAGCGTCTCGGCCGCCGTCAGCGACTGCGCCGCCTGGGCCAGCCTGCGCCTGGGCGAACCCCTGCTGCTGCTGCACGTGTTGGAGAAGTCCGAGTACCCCGGCGGCAGCAACCTCGCCGGCAACATCGGCCTGGGCAGCCGGGAGTCGCTGCTGGAGGAGCTCGCGGCGCTGGACGAGAAGCGCGGCCGGCTGGCCCTGGAGCAGGGCCGGCTCATGCTGGAGGCGGCCCGCGCGCGGGCGGTGGCCGACGGGGTGGCCGAGCCCCTCTGCCGCCAGTACCACGGCAGCCTGGTGGACACCCTGGTCGAGCTGGAGGAGGAACTGTCCCTGCTGGTCATGGGCAAGCACGACGAGAACCTCGGCATCCACGTGGGCAGCCGCATCGAGACGGTGGTGCGGGTCATGCGCCGCCCCATCCTGGTCTGCCCCCCGGCGTTCAGCGCGCCGGCGCGGGTGATGATCGCCTTCGACGGCAGCGCCACCACCCGCAAGGGCGTCGCGATGGTCGCCGCCAGCCCCCTGTTCCGCGGCCTGCCCTGCCACGTGGTCATGGCCGGGGCGGACGACGCCCGGAACCGGGCGCAGCTCGACTGGGCCCGCGCCACCCTGGAGGCGGCCGGCTTCGAGGCGCCCGGCGCCATTGTCCCGGGCGAGGTGGAGCGCGTGCTCTGCGACTACCGCCGGGAACAGGCTGTCGACATGGTGATCATGGGCGCCTATGGGCACTCCGTCATCCGCCGCTTCCTGGTGGGCAGCACCACCACCGGCATGATCCGCAACGCCGCGGTGCCGGTCCTGCTCCTGCGCTAGGCCAGCACCGCCCGGTAGGGATCGCTCCCGAACCACTCGCCGGCGAAGCGCATCAGGGCGCGCACCCGCGGGTTGAGCCGCAGGTCGCGGTGGCAGACGCACCAGAACTCCAGGGCGGGCAGGGGCACCCCCGGCAGCACGCGATCCAGTTCCGGGTAGCGGGCCGCCAGCCCGACATGGGTGGCGCCGATACCCGCCCCGGCCCGCATCAGCGCGACGTGCAGCGGCATGTGGTCGGTGCGCAGCGGGAAATCCCCGCGGCCCAGGCGGGCGCCCATGGGGGCCGCCGCCTCGATGAACGCCGGGTCCTCGTCGAAACCGATGAGCGCATGCCCACTCAGCTCCGACGGCGTCGCCGGCGTCCCGTGCCGGTCCAGGTAATCCCGCCGGGCGAACAGGCCCAGCGCCAGGTCGGCCAGCCGCGCGGCCACGAGATCGGGCTGCTCCGGCCGGAACATGCGCAGCGCCACATCCGCCTCGCGCTTGTTCAGGCTGCTGGTACGGTTGGAAATCACCACCTCGATGGCCACCCCCGGGTAGCGTTCCCGGAAGGCGGCGATCAGCGGCGGCAGGAGATGGTAGCCGACAATCTCGTTGGCGCTGATGCGCAGATCCCCGTCCAGCTCCACCGACAGCCCGCCGGCCAGACGTGCGAAGCGCTCCGCCGATTCGCCCATCCCCCGGGCGGCCTCCACCAGCGCCTCCCCCTGCCCGGTCAGCGCCAGGCCCCGGGGCGAGCGCTCGAAGAGGCTGAGCTGCGTGCGCCGCTCCAGCTCGCGGATGTGGCGGCTGAGGGTTGGCTGGGAGGCCCCGAGCACCCGCGCGGCCCCCGAGACGCTGCCCTGCTCGGCCACGGCGAGGAAGGTGCGGATCAATTCCCAATCGATGTTATTCATTCATGCATGACCACCTGTCTGTTTTAGACATTCATTATCCCCATATGGATTGCCATACTCCATCCCATCACAACCGGGACACAAGGAGCGACGCAATGAAACAGGCATTGGTCATCGGCATCACCGGCGGTTTCGGCGGCCACGTGGCCGCCGCCCTGCTGGAGGACGGCTGGAAGGTGAGGGCCCTGATGCGGGATCCCGCCCGGCTGCCCCCCTGGCACCGTGGCGTGGAGGCCGTGCGCGGTGACGCCCGGGAGATCGGGGATGTGCGGCGGGCGGCCGCCGGCGCGGAGGTCATCGTCTACGGGGTCAACATCCCCTACCCGCGCTGGCGGCGCGAGGCCCTGCCCCTGCTGGAGCCGACCGCGCGGGTCGCCGAGGAGCAGGGACTCACCGTGGTCTTTCCGGGCAACGTCTACAACTTCGATCCCCGGGAGGGCCCCGACTTCACCGAGGCGGCGCCGTTCCGCCCGGTGAGCCGCAAGGGGGCGATCCGCCTGGCGCTGGAGGAGCGGCTCCGGCGGGCGACCGCCAACGGGGCGCGGGTCGTGCTGATCCGTGCCGGGGACTTCATCGGCGCCCACGCCGGCAGCACCTGGATGAACGTCCTCGCCAAACGGACGGACAGCGGCTACCGGCTGCTGCGCCCGGGACCGGCCGGACTCGTCCACACCTGGGCCAACCTGCCGGACGTGGGCCGAACGGTCGTCCGCCTGCTGCGGCGGCGCGACCGCCTTCCGGTCTTCGCCCCGTTCCACTTCGCGGGCTACCGCGTCACCTTCGACGAGATGGTGGACGCCATGGGCACGGCGGGCGGCCGGCCGGTCAGGGTGTGGCCCTTCCCCTGGTGGGCGGTGACCCTGCTCGCCCCCTTCATACCCTTCCTCCGCGAGCTGCGGGAGATGCGCTACCTGTGGCGACAGGAGGTCAACCTGGACGAAAGCCGCCTGCGCGAAACGCTGGCGGGCGAGGTGCCCCACACGCCGCTGCCCGAGGCGCTGGTGGCGGCCGGGGTGGTGGCGCGGGATTGATTCCTCCGGCCGGTGGCGGGGGCGCGGTCTGGCCGCCCCCGTTCCGCTGGCATCGTTCAGAAGCCGCGGGGAAGGCCATTGCCCGACTGCCTGGCGGGGGGGTGTCTGCGTGGCTATTCTCAGAGTGTGGGACGCCCGGCCAACAATAGCCGTGTCAACGGCAGAGCGGGCATTCCGGCCATTTGATTCACGACCGCCCATCCACGCCGGAACATCCTGAACATCCATTTCGATGGGTGGCGCGGCCGTTACGAACGCTCGAATGCCAGGGAGGCGAATGATGAACGCAGGACATCATGATGGACTTTGGCGCCTGGCGCTCCTGGCATTGCTCAAGCCATGCCTCTTCCTCGCCATCGCTTCCGGCGCGCTGTACGGCCTCCCCGCCTTATCGGAAGGTCCCCGCGTACACCCCGTCGATATCGCTGTCGGGTGGGGGCAGAGCTGCATTCTCGGAGACAACGGCCACGTCTGGTGCTGGGGCAATAAGCTGCTCAACGGCCAGGCTGAAGACACGGCCACCCCGACCCGGGTCCAGGGCGTCGCGGATATCCGGAAAATTGCCGCGGGCCGGCTCGGCACCTGCGCCATCGATGCGTCCCGCAAGGTCATCTGCTGGGGAATGCAGATCTACAGGAAGGAATTCTCCGCCGAGCCGTACCTGATCGAGGGGCTGCCTCCCGCGCAACAGGTGGCCATCGGCTTCCAGCACTTCTGCGCCCTGACGACCGGCAGGGAGGTGTACTGCTGGGGAGCAAACGCCGCGGGCGAGATCGGCGACGGCACGGTTGAGGATCGACTGCAACCGGTCAAGGTGGAGGGGGTGAGCGATGTCATCGCCCTCGATGCCGGCGTCAACAACACCTGCGCGATTGAAGCCGGGGGCACGATCAAGTGCTGGGGTACCGACGACCCGGGCAACCCGGAACAGGGCTTTGCCATTAGTTCATTCACCCCGAAAGTCGTTCAAGGGCCCGGGCAACTGCTGACCATTCGCAATGCCCGCAATTACGTGTGCGGGATTCGTGTCGACGGCATCCTGTTCTGCTGGGGCTCTCCCTACGCACTTCCGGTCACGGATGGAAAGCTCTACACCGTACCGGAAGCCCCGCGTGCATTCGCAGTAATCCTCAGCGGTGAGAAGAGAGTCATCGACGTAGGGCTGGGCGCATTCAGCGGCTGCGCCGTCTTCGAGAACGGACAAATGCATTGTTGGGATTATAACGACGAGCCGAAACCGGCCCCGGACTTCGAGGGCGTCGAGAGGATCTCCATGGATTCCCAGACCAGGGGCTGCGCACTCCTCAGGGGCGGGCTGGTCCGCTGCTGGGATATTGATATAAGCGACAATGAGGAGATATCCATTCCCGACTGACGTGGAGTCGGGATTGGCAACGAATGGCCATGTCGGGCATTCGTCACCAACCCCGATTGCACCCCGGTCCGGCCTGTCATTTATCCCGGACGACCCGCCACACCCGCAGTTGTCTTTCCGGCTTCCACTGCTATATTTCCCTTTAATCCGAGCGGTTTTCATCCGGCCGGGACGGGCGGGAACCACCGGAAGACATGCGGTTTCCAGGGGGCAACAGGGAGTATGGCCATGGAGAAGAAACCGGCATCACGCAGGGCCAACCGGAAGCTGGTCGTGCAGGCGCTCACCGATCCGAAGTTCCGCAAGCTGCTGCAGACCGATCCGGCGGCGGCGCTGGGGGTGAAGAAGCTCACGGCCGTCCAGACCAAGGAGGTGCAGCTGGTCCTGGCGATGGTCCGCGGCATCGACCGCCAGATCAGCAACCTGGCCGACGAGTTGCTGTGCGCCAATGGCGGTGGAGGCTGCGGCATTGCCTGACCTCGGCCTCCCGAACGGGGAGGTCCTGGTCGCCACCACCTGGGAATGCAACCTGCGCTGCGCCTACTGCTTCGTGAAGGAGCAGACGCAGGCCGCGGGTGCCCGGCACATGTCCGCGCAGACCGCCCGGCGCGTCATCGACGCGCTGGACGAGGGCCTCCCCCACGTGGAGAGCATCTGCGTTCACCTCTACGGCGGCGAGCCGCTCACCAACATTCCGGCCATGGGCGCCCTGGTGGAGCAGGCCCGGCGGAAGGCGGCCGGGCGCTTCAACTTCGCCATCACCACCAACGGCTCCATATGCTCCGACGAGCTGCTGGAGCTGCTGGACCGGGGGCGGTTCCAGGTCATCCTCAGCATCGACGGGCCGGCGGAGGTCCACGACGCCTGCCGGCGCACCGCCGGCGGCCGGCCGACCCATGCCCGGGTGCTGGAATTCCTGCGGGCGGTCCGCGCCCGCACCCGCTGCCGGGTGCGCGGATCGGCCGTGGTCCGCTCCGGCTGGAGCCTGGCGGAGGCCGAGCGTTACCTGCGCAGCCTCCCGGTCCACAGCATCAAGGCCCAGGCGGTGCGGGTGCCCCGGGACGATCCCTTCGCCCTCTCGGCGCCGGAGCGGGAACGCTACTTCGCCGATCTCGAGGGAGTGGCCGACCAGGTCATCGGCGAGCTGGAGGCGGGGCGCGCCCCCCGCGACGACCGCTTCTCCAACCGGGTGCTCCAGCTGCTGGCGGGGCGCTCGCGGGAGCGCTTCTGCGGCGCCGGCGAGACCACCTTCGGCTTCACGCCCGAAGGCACGGTGCTGCCCTGCGTGCTCCTCGACGACCCCGCCCACCGGCTCGGCCACGTGGCGGAACCCCCGGCGCGCTGGGTGGCCGCCGGCGCCCGCTGGCGGGCCGCGGGCGGACGCCGAGCCGAGTGCGCCAGCTGCGCGGATGCGCCGCTGTGCGGCGGCGGCTGTCCCGCCATCGTACCGGTCTGCGGGGCGGACGAGTGCGAAATGGTGCACCACAACTGCGCCATGGCGCGGAAGATCCTCGCCCACTTCAGTGACCGCCCCGAGGACCTGCTGCCGCTGGCGGGCATCGAATGAGCCGGCCCCCGCCCCAGTGCCGGGCCGCCCCGCCCGGCTTCGACCCGGCGGCAGTCGAGCCGCCGCCCCTGCGCGAGCGCCGCTGGCCCGTGGAGGCCCTCGCGCTCGACGTCTCCGGACGCTGCAACCTGGCCTGCCGCTACTGCGCCGAGGCGGCCACCCAGCCCCGGCGGCGTCCCGCCATGGAGCGGGAGATCCTGGACCGCGCCGTCGCCTGGCTGGGGGAAGACGCGCGGAGCGGCGGGAGCCTCCGCCTGGGCAGCGGCGAGCCGCTGCTCGCCGGCGGCCTCCTGCGCGGGCTCGCCGGGCGGCTGGCCGCGGCCCGCCGGGCGGGCGCGCCGGCGCCCGAGGTCTTCCTCACCACCAACGGCACGCGGCTGGATGCCGCCACCCGGGAGTGGCTGGTGGAGAGCGGCTGGCACGTGAAGGTCAGCCTCGACGGGCCGCCCGCCATCCACGACCGCTGGCGCGTCACGGCCCGGGGGCGGCCCACCTGGCGGCAGGCGGCCGCGGCGGTCCGCGACCTGGCCGCGCGCATCCCCGCGCGCTTCAGCGTCACGGCGGTGCTCTGCCGCGGCGCGGCGCCGGCCGAGGTGTTCGACGCCATCGCCGCCCTGGGGGTGCGCCGCATCGAGCTGGTGCCGGTGGGCCACCCCGACCCGGCCGTCCTCCCCGACGCCGCCGACGTGGCCCGCTACCGCGATTTCGTCGGCGAGTACGTGGACCGCTACGTCGCCGACCCGGCCGAAGTTCCCGAGCTGGTGAAGGTGATCAACGCCGCCCGGCGGGTGATGGGCTACGACGTCAAGCGGGTCACCTGCGGGGCGGGCCGCAATTTCCTCGGCGTCGGGCCGGACGGCGGACTCTACCCCTGCTTCCGCTTCATCGGGGTGGACGCCTACCGCATCGGCCACATCGCCGCGGGTGTCGACCCGGTGGCCGCGGCGCGTTTCCGGCAGGCCGGCGGACGGCCCTACGACCAGCGGGAGCCGTGCCGCGCCTGCTGGGCCGCGCCCCTGTGCGGCGGCCCCTGCTTCGCCGAGGCCGAACTGCTCGGACCGGGCGGCGGGGCGCCCTTCGCCCTCCACTGCGACTACGTGCGCGCCGACGCCGCCGGGGCGGTCGCGCTGGTGGAGCGGCTGCGCGGGCGGGATCCGGAGCGTCTGCTGGACCTGCTGTCCGGATTCATCGACTTCTGACCATGGCGCCCCGCGTCCTCCTGGTGAAGCCGCCGGAAGCCTCGCGCTTCAATTTCGGCACCTTCAGCCTGGCGGTGCTGGCCGCGGCCGTGCGCGACATCGCCGAGGTGGAGATCCTCGACGCCACCCGCCTCGGCCTCGCCGAGGCCGCCCAGCGCATCGCCGAACGCACGCCCCGCTGGGTGGGCATCACCACCATGGCCCTGAGCTCGCTGCCCCCCGCCGCGGAGCTGGTGCGCCGGCTGCGCGGCGCCGTGCCGGATGCGCACCTCGTGGTCGGGGGCCACGGCGCCACCATGCTGCCGCGCATCCCGCTGGAGGCAGGCGCCCACACGGTGGTGCTGGGCGAGGGGGAGATCACCTTCCGGCGGCTGCTGCAGGACGAGCGCTCCACGGACCTGGCCGGGCTGGCCCGGCTGTCGGGCGGCGAGCTGCTGCAGGGCCCCGCGGCGCCGCAGGTGGCGCCCCTCGACGCGCTCAACACCCCGGCCCACGACCTCGTGCCGGAGCCCGAGGACGGCGTGCACCTGCTCGAGACCAGCCGTGGCTGCCCCCACGACTGCAGCTTCTGCGAGACCACCCGCTTCCACGGCCGCCGCTGGCGCTACCACACGCCGGCGCGGGTCGCGGCCGAGGTCCGGCACCTGGTGCGCGACCTCGGCGCCTGGATCATCGAGATCACCGACGACAACTTCGCCGCCAGCCGCCGGCGGGTGCTGGAGATCACCCGGCTGCTCCGCCGGGAGGATCTGCCCGTGTTCTTCATGCTGTCGGCCCGGGCGGACGACCTGCTGGCCCATCCCGGGCTGCTGCCGGCCATGGCCGGGGCGCGCATGCTGCGCATCTCCGTGGGGGTGGAGAGCCTGGACCCGGGCCTCGCGGTGCGGGCCGGAAAGTCCCTCGCCGTCGGGGACTACGCCCGCCTGTTCGGGCGCATGCGCGAGCTGGGGATGTTCTCGGTGGCCTCCTACATCGTCGGGCTGCCCGGCGAGACCGCCCGGGCCCGGCGCAAGGCCGTGGAGCTGGCCGTGGCGGCCGGCTCCGATGCCGCGCAGTTCCTACCCCTCTATCCGTTTCCGGGCCTGCCCCTGCCGGCCGGCAACGACAGCTACGACCCCGATCCCGCGGCGGCCGCCGACGCCGAGCGCTTCACCCGCGAGTTCTACGCCCACCCCGCCGTCATCGCGCGCCTCACCCGCGCCGCCTCCGGCGGGGGTGTCCGCGCCCTGCTCGCCGGCGGGACGCTCGCGAAGCATCCGCCGCCGACCTGTTCCGCGTAATAGAGGCGGCTTTCAGCCCGGGTTGTCCACTCGGAAGTTTTCAATATCTCGTTTACACAAAAAACCGTGGTCTGTCCCTGATTATTCTTCACAGGTGCGTTTGAGGCGATGCGTGCCTTTGCAACAGCAATGGTGCGCGGCGGGTCAAACGTCACCTGCAACGTGTTGTTATATTTCGCCCAAATCGAAAGGTAATTCAAATTTTGCATATTCTTCCAAATCCGTGACAAACTCCGCCCAATCATTTCTGACAACGCGCTTTGCAGCATAGTGCGCCGCCATTAGTGAGAAAGCACCGGCTACGGCGGCCAGATCAGAGACAAATTGACGCAACCTCTCCGTATCATCTCGCCCATAAGACAAATATATTGCGTCACGGTAGTTGGCCTTTCCTCGGTAGCGGAATGCTTGGACTAGGTAATTTACGTGAGCAGGGTTGAGCTTCACATCACGTAAAGCCTTCGCGGCGTCGGACCGGAAACTATTGAAGCCGCCTTGCTTGTATTCGCGACTATCCTTGACCATTTCCTCAATGCGCCATTGCTCGTACTCCGCAGTACCTTTCAAATAGGAGTAGAGAGCGCCGCGAGCCATATCTTCATTTGTTGGCTCTGTATTCAGATAATGCGCATTACCAGCACGTAGCGTGCTCATGACTTGGCGTACATTGTTAGGCGTAATGCCGGTGATGCAGAGATCGAAGGGCGCCATAACTAGACCAGCACCTACAATTTCGGCTTGCCACACCTTGCCGGCTGAGGCGTGCGTTTGAGGATCAGTGCCAGAAGACGCGGCCAGCATGGCCTTTGCTGCGTAGTAGGTTGCATAGTACCACGCAACAATTGCTGACCTGACAATGGGGTATGGATTTTCAATTACCTTCATTGAATCGATGGCACTGACGTTGTGTATCGACATCGTGAGACATTCGTACGCCAACGCATCTGCCTGCTCGTTGGCTTGGCGCCGCTGGGTACGCTGATAGAACTGCTGTAGCTGCTGATAGGAAAACTGACCATCTACAAGGATGGCCAAGCCCCTCATCCAATTGACGGTGCCCTGGAAAGCAAACCGCGGCGTCGGTTGATCAGCGTGGGTGAAAAGTTTGTTCAGAAGCCACATAGTTGGCACCAAGAAATATAACGCCAAGCTCAGCCGAGGAAGGCCGCAACGCGGCCTGACGTCGGCTGGAGCGACGTGTTAGATTTTTGCCTCAGCAAGTACTTTCTCCGTGTTACCGATCAGCACCTCAGAGATCCCCTCATTTTCGATGCAATTAAGCGGTATTTTGCGGAAAAACTGGCAGCAAATAAGGAATTGATCGAGGCATAAGGAGATTCGATCCCGGCGACGCGTTTTCTCTGGCAGGCTATCCCTTGAAACTGGACCACCGGGAGCCTGCGATGAAGCCGACGAAGTGCGAGGGACTGGACCGTACGGATGTGCAGAAATTTGTCGCTGACATTTTCGAGGGGGACATCCACGCCAAGCGCGTGCTGTCGCTGGCGAATGCGACAACGGGCGTTCTGGCAGCCGGTTCGCTGGCGGTTTCGGCCATTGGCCAGGGTCTTGCGCATGTCTGCGGCCTGGACCCGAAGCATACGGTGAAACAGGTGGACCGGTTGCTTGGCAACGCCAAGATCGAAGATCGAACGGAAAAGAACGGAAAAGGGGTCGGTGACAACTGGTAATTATAAAGATTCTCATTTGTCACCGACCCCTTATCGACCCCTTATCGGTGTCGCCGTGTCGCCCCCTATGGTGCTATCTTTTTTTTGTGAATCCTTTGAACATTATATAAAAATGCACCACCATCCCTATGAACGTCACTGAAAAACCTGCATAAATGATAATCCGACCCGACAGATCAAGACCAAGCATAAACAACAGAAAACCTGCACAGACAACCAGAAAGCCAATAATACTTACGTTAAGCCCTTTTGCTTTCTGTGGCTCAATACTTTTTACAAGTCGACTCACGTCAGCCCCTGATCAACACCGAATGATTAATTAAAAACAGATCGTCCTTAATTGGCAGTTTATAATTCCACCTGCACCGCCACCACCAATACCAACAATACCTTTTCCGATAGTTTCACGATGAGGGAAAAGGGGTCGGTGACAAATGATAATTATTCAAGTTTGCCACCGACTCGTTTCTCCTCATGTAAACCACAATTCACTGCGCCACCACATCCGGAACCGGCTCCTGCGCATCCTGAACCATACCCCGACACCTCGGGTACGTACTGCAACCCCAGAATATCCGTCCCGCGTTGCTTCCCGACCTCGCCTGCCGCCGCACCATGGGCGCACCACACTTCGGGCAGGGCGGGGCCTGTTCCTCCGCGTCGCCATCGCTCTCCGCAACACCGCCGGCGGACTCATCCGGCACAGGCATTCCCACAGGCGCCACCAGTGGCGGCGCAACCACTTCCGCCGTTTTCGCACCGGTCGAACCCTGCTGCCCAAGCGCCCCGAGCACCCTGTCCCGTAGCTCGGACACGGTGTAGGCCCGTTGCGCCTGGACCTGGACCAGCGGCAGCCCCGCCGCATGGCATACCCCGGTGAGGAAGTCATCCCTCGCCTTTCTGTCTGCCCGCTGGTGGGACCTGTCATCGAGCTCGATGGCGCAGGCGACCGAGAGATCGTCCCAGGCGCAAAGCAGGAAATCGAAGTGCTTGGATCTAATCCGGTTCCACGCTGAGCTACTATCGCTCCTGCCCAACCGCCGCCACACATCCACTACGTCCGCCACGCGCACCTTGCCGAAGATGCGGTACCTCTCCCCCACTGCCTGGTCGAGGACGCCGAGGAAGGAGCGCTCCGCGGGCGTGAACAGCGCATCCCTTTTCTCATACGGAAACTCTTCGTCCGGCTTGTCCGCCCGCTTCGGTTTCGCGGCGAGCAGCACCAGCACCAGAACCAGAACCACCACCACGACCGCCAGAATCGCCCAGATCATTTCGTTCCCTCGCCTCCATCCACACGGCCACCCTGTCCCGCCGGCGCCCTTGCGCCAGAGCGTTGGCTCAAACTGAAATCTATGAGACCTGTACCCGGTCGTATGTAGGCTAACGCCGTCCTTCGTGTCAGCCATTACCTACATGCCATCCACATGCGGCGTATCGGGCCGACTCCCGCGGGAGTCGTGTTTACAGGGCCGGCTGATCCGGGCGGCCCCCTTGACTCCGCCCCCGAACACTCCTACAGTTCGAAACATGTCGAATATTCGTAATCCAATCGAGGCCCATGCCGAGCAGTTCAAGGCGCTGAGCAATCCCCACCGCCTGGCCCTGTTCCGGCGCCTCACCACCTGCTGCCCGCCCGGCACCGCCTGCAGCGCCGAGGAGGCGGTGCGCTTGAGCGTCGGCCAGCTGGGCGTGGGGCTCGACATCGCCCCCTCCACCCTCTCCCACCACCTCAAGGAGCTCCATCGCGCCGGGCTGGTGCAGATGGCGCGCCGGGGCAGGCAGGTGGAGTGCTGGGTCGAGCCAGACACCCTGGAGCAGCTCGCCGCCTTCTTCGGCGGGCCGTCCCCGCAACCCTGATTTCACGGAGCCTACCCATGGGCAAAGAGAACACCTGCTGCGGTCCTTCCACCGCCGCCACCGAGAACCGCACCGACTCCTCCCGCCAGGACACGCACCGGCAGGGCGTGCGCGAGGCCTACGCCCAGGTGGCCCGGGCCGACAGCGCCGGCGAGGGCTGCGGCGTCGGCGCGAGCTGCTGCGGCACCAGCGACGACGGGGCCATCAACACCCTCATCTCCACCCGCCTGGGCTACAGCCAGGCGGATCTCGACCGGGTTCCCTCCGGCGCCGACATGGGCCTCGGCTGCGGCAACCCCAAGGCCATCGCCGCCCTCAAGCCGGGCGAGGTGGTGGTGGACCTGGGCGCCGGCGGCGGCTTCGACTGCTTCCTCGCCGCCCACGAAGTGGGCGCCTCGGGCCTCGTCATCGGCGTAGACATGACCCCGGACATGCTCTCCAAGGCGCGCGCCAACGCGGAGAAGGGGCGGTTCGGGAACGTGGAGTTCCGCCTCGGCGAGATCGAGCACCTGCCCATCGCCGACGGGACCGCCGATGTCATCATCTCCAACTGCGTCATCAACCTCTCGCCCGACAAGCCGCAGGTCTTCCGCGACGCCTTCCGGGTGCTCAGGCCGGGCGGACGGCTGGCCATCTCGGACGTGGTGGCCACCGTGGAGCTGCCCGCGGAGATGCGCGGAGACGCCGCCCTCATCGCCGGCTGCATGGGCAACGCCTCGCTGATCGGGGAGCTGGAGCGGATGCTGCGGGAGGCCGGCTTCGAGGGGATCCGCATAGAGCCAAAGGACGAGTCGAAGGAGTTCATCAAGGACTGGGCGCCGGGGCACAACGTCACCGACTACGTGGTCTCCGCCACCATCGAGGCGGTCAAGCCGGGCGGCGGGTGCTGTTGCGGCGGCAGCTGCTAGACCCCATCCGGGAACCTGGGTTCGTCGCCTGCCGGCGCGGGGCCTGCCGCCGCGGAAAACCGCCGGCGGGCATCCCGTCCGGCAGGCGCCCCGGCGGCAGACGGGCCTGATTCGCCATGGCCGCCGGGCCCCTTGATCCTCCGGCCCCGAACCCCCGTGGAAACGCTGCTTCCGCGCCCGGCTCAGGAGGCGATCGCGCCCATCGCGCTCTGCAGGTAGTTCTGCAGCCCCATCTGCTCGATGAGGTCGAGCTGGGTCTCCAGGTAGTCGATGTGGTCCTCTGTGTCCTTCAGGTTCGCCTCGAGGATCTCCCGGGAGACGTAATCCTTCACCTTCTCGCAGTGGGCGATGGCTTCGAGATAGAGCCCGCGGCCTTCCAGCTCGAGCTTGAGATCGCCGGCCAGGCAGTCGGGCACCCTCTGGCCGATGGCGAGCTTGCCGATGGACTGCATCTGCGGCAGCCCCTCGAGCAGGAGGATGCGCTCGATCAGCCGGTCGGCGTGGTGCATCTCCTCGATGGACTCCTCGTACTCGTGCCGGCCCAGCGCCTCGTAGCCCCAGTTCCGGTACATGCGGGCATGGAGGAAGTACTGGTTGATGGCAGCGAGTTCCAGCGCCAGCACCTTGTTCAGCAACTGCAGGACCTTTTTGTCACCTTTCACGGCGGGTCTCCTCTCGTTCGCGGCGGGTTCCCGGCGGTATCCCGCCGCACCTGACGGATGCGGCCGTCGCCTCCGACACCGGGCCTGGAGGCGTCCGCGCGGGCCAGTGCCTGCTTATAGTTCATCGGGGCGGGTCTCGCGACCCGGGACGGCCCCACTCCGCGGCGAACCGGGCCGCAGGCCCCCGTCAGCGCTCACTTTTCCACCCGGGATGACGGGAGGCCTGTCGGGGCACCGGCCCCGTCACAGAGGCGGGAGCCGGGCGAGCAGGGACTCCAGCCCCGGCACCTCCGCGAGGAGCTCGTCGACGGGCCGTCCGCGCCCCTCCACATCCACCGCGCGCGGGCCTTCCGGTCCGCAGAGGACCACGGCCACCGCCTCTTTCGCGGCGCTCAGCCACCAGGCCCGCGGCAGCACCCCGGAATCGATTCGCACCCGCTCGATGGGGATCAGGGTGATCCCGGCCACGGTGATCGGGGCGGCGGCGCGTAGCACGTTCATCGCGCCGCCGCCCGCGTGGCGTAGACCGCGCGCAGGGTCACGGGCGACAGCGCGAAGCGGAGCAGCACGGACAGCAGCCGGAGGGGGACGATGCGGATGCGGCCGCGGCCGTCCAGCTCGAAGGTCTCGGCGGCGAACTCCGGCTCGATGGCGACCCGGCGCAGGCCCGGCAGCGCGGCCAGCGGGCCCACGACCGCCCACAGCCGGCCGGTGTCCGCCGGGTCGTCCAGGCCCAGGCGGACCCGCAGGCTGAGCTCCTGGATGCGGATGCGCCGGAACAGGTCCCGGGCCAGCCGGAGCAGGCGCGAGCCGAAACCCTCGACCTGGACCAGGGCCAGCATCCGGCGCGCGCCGCCGCCCCCGCGGCGGGGTCGGCGGGACGCGGGACGCCCGGGCCCGGCGCGGACCCGCTCCCCGGGCCCGCCCAGGCGCACGCGCACCAGGCCGAACAGCCAGCGGAGACTGCCGCGGCCCTCCCGGCGGACCCCGTCACGCCGCACGGAGAAGGCCAACTCCAGCGGGACGGCGAGCAGCGCCAGCAGGCCCGCCAGCAGGGCCAGGAGAATCCACACGCCGAGCACCCGGCCGTTCCCTCAGTCGCCGCTCTTGCCGCCGCCCCCCGGGGCCGACTTGCCGATGACGTCGGCCACCTTCTCCAGCACCGAGGTGGCGGCGCCCTTGATGGGCTCCATGCGCACGCCCTCGCCGTTGATGATGATGAGCGCGACGGGCTTCACGCCACCGCCGCCCGCGGTGCCCCCGCCGGCGCCCTCGCCCGCATCGCCGGATTTCATCTTCCCGCTGCCGCTGCCGCCGCCCGCGCCGAAGCCGAAGCCGACGCTGACCAGGGGGATGAGGGTGTTGCCCTCGATGGTCATCGGCTCGCCCACCACCGTCTTGGTGTTCAGCATGCGCTCAATCTCGCCCATGGCGGTCTTGAGGAGTTTTTCCACGTCTTCCATCGGATGCTCCCTGCCTGAGTCTGCGATACTGGTTACCTAAAGATAGACAACCCGCGCGGGACGGCGCGCGGCGGCGACGGACGAAACGGGAGATGGCGCCATGACAAGCGAACAACCCGGACGCATGCGCGGGGTATGGCTGACCGGCCACGGCGGTCTCGACAAGCTCGAGGTGCGGGACGACATCCCGGTGCCGCGGCCGGGTCGGGGCGAGGTGCTGATCCGGGTGGCCGCCGCGGGCGTCAACAACACCGACATCAACACCCGCCTCGCCTGGTACTCGAAGCACGAGGGCGCCAGCGAGGACGCGAGCTGGGCCGGGGAGCCCATCCGCTTTCCGCGCATCCAGGGCATCGATGTCTGCGGCCGCATCGTCGAGGCCGGGGAAGGGGTCGGCGCGGAGCGCGTCGGCGAGCGGGTGCTGGTGGAGCCCTGCCTCCGGGAAGCCAACGGCCGGGCGCTGGAGCGGCCCTGGTACCTCGGCTCGGAGTGCGACGGGGGCTTCGCCGAGTATGTCGCGGTGGCCGCCCGCCACGCCTACCGGATCGACAGCGAGCTCGACGACGTCTCCCTGGCGTCGTTCCCCTGCTCCTACTCCACCGCCGAGAACCTGCTGCGCCGCGCCCATGTCAGCCCGGGACAGCGGGTCCTGGTCACGGGCGCCTCCGGCGGCGTCGGCTCGGCGGCGGTCCAGCTGGCGGCCATGCGCGGCGCGCACGTCATCGCCGCGACCCACCCCGACAAGGCGGACCGGCTGCGGGCGCTCGGCGCCGAGCGGACCATCGGGCGCAACGACAGCGTTGTCGACGCGCTGGGACGGGAGAGCATCGACGTGGTGGTGGACCTGGTGGCGGGGCCCCGCTTCCCGGAGCTGCTGGAGGCGCTGCGGCCGGGCGGGCGCTACGCGGTGTCGGGCGCCATCGGCGGGCCGCTGGTGGAGCTGGACGTGCGCACCCTCTACCTCAAGGACCTGACCCTGCACGGCTGCACGGCGCTCGATCCCGAGGTGTTTCCCGCCCTGGTGGGCTACATCGAGCAGGGGCGCATCGTCCCGGTCGTCGCCGGAACCTTTCCGCTGGAGCGGATCGCCGAGGCCCAGACTGCCTTCCTCTCCAAGCATCACGTGGGCAAGCTGGTGCTGACGGTGGCCGGCCAGGACTGAACCGGGGCCCGGGCGAGGCGGCTGGCGGCGACGGGATTGATCCGCCCGCGCCGCCGGCCCATCATCTGTCACAGCGCCATTCAGCCTGGAACGGGAGGTCGCCATGCCCGGGGGCATCGGTCCCATCGACGCGCGGACATCCGCGGCCTGCCGCAGCGGCAGGCTGCTGAGGACGATCCGGGCCGGCGCCGACGAGGGCGAGATCTTCTACAACCTCGACAGCGGCCGGGCCCACTACGACGCCGGCCGCGGCCTGCTCTACTTCATGGCCTCGCCCTACGCGCCGGTGCAGGCGGTGCTGGAGGCGGTCTGCGCGACCGGGCGGCCGCCGCCCATCGAGCGGGTCGTCCTGGATCGCCACGGCATGTTCAACACCGGCCGCCGCGTCGCGCTGGCGGCGGAGTGGACGGATGCGGTGCTGGTGGCGCTGCGCCTGGCCGGCATGCGGGTGACGGTGGCTAGTTCAGCCGCGCCAGCAGCGCCTCCACCCCGGGGTACGCCGCCGGGGTGATCTCGTACTTCCGGCCCGCCTTCCCCCACGGCTCCCGCCGCGCCAGGCAGGCCAGCAGGTCATCGGCGTCGCCGAAGTCGATCCCTCCCACCGCCGCCACGCCCCGGGCGAACAGGGCGTCGGGCAGGCCGCTGCCGGTGGGGCCGATGAGCTGGAACGCAGCCGCGCCGGCGGCCGCCGCCAGCAGCTCGTCGAGGGTGTCGTTGATGAGCACCGAGGCGGTGCAGATGACCTGGCGGCAGGCGGCCAGGTCCCGCGGCTCGGTGGTGACCCGCACCGCCGCGCGCCCGGGCACCCGCTGGGGGGCATGCTCCAGCACCAGCACCGTCATGCCGGCCGCCACCAGCCGGTCCACCACCGGGCAGAAGTAGCCCACCATGCCCACTGTATCCCCGGGCGCGAGGGCATCGCCCTCCCCCCCGGCGCCGCGCCCCGGCGGCCGGTAGCCGGCCCGGCGCATCAGCGACTGGCTGAGGGCGTTGAAGGCGCCCACGGCCAGCGCCCGGGTGGCCAGGTCGGTCCCGTCGAACCCCGCCAGGAGCGCGCTCCGCGGCGCCCGCGCCGCGGCCGGGTCGGGGTGGCGGCGCCACAGCTCCGCCAGCAGTCCGCCCATGCTGACGTAGAAGGGGCCGACGCTGCCGTCGGCCAGCAGGACGAACCCGAACTCGTCCCGGAAGGTTTCGTCCGGCACCGGGTCCGGCAGGTAGAGCCCGGCCACGTCGGCCCGGGGCAGGGCGGCGTCCAGCCGTTCGGACAGGGCGAGAAAGTCGGCGTTGATGCTCATGTCGTCCCGGCCGCCCCTCAGGCCCGGGGCCGCGCCCCGCTCTCCCCGTCCGCCGCCGGCAGGGGCGGAACCGGTTCGAGGCGCCAGATGTCGGCGTTGTACTCGGCGATGGTGCGATCGGTGGAGAAGCGCCCGGAGCAGGCGCTGTTGAGGATGCTCATGCGCACCCAGCGCTCCCGGTCGCGATAGGCCTCCGCCGCCCGGCGCTGGGCCTCCACGTAGCTGCCGAAGTCCGCCGCCACCACCCAGGGATCGTGGGGGCTGGCGATGGACTGGATGACGGGCTCGAACAGGCCGGGCTCGCCGCCGTCGAATGTCCCGCCGACGAGCAGTTCCATCACCCGGCGCAGGCGCTCGTCGCCCGCGATGATGCCCTGGGGATCGTAGTCGCCGCGCAGGGCCTGGACCTCCCCGGCGGTGAGCCCGAACAGGAAGAAATTCTCGTCGCCCACCTCGGCGCGGATCTCGATGTTGGCCCCGTCCAGGGTGCCGATGGTGACCGCCCCGTTCATCATGAACTTCATGTTGCCGGTGCCCGAGGCCTCCTTGCCGGCGGTGGAGATCTGCTCGGAGAGGTCCGTTCCGGGGCAGATCACCTCCATGGCGGTGACCCGGTAGTTGGGCAGGAAGGCCACCCGCAGCAGCCCCTCGGTGGCCGGGTCGGCATTGATCACCGCGGCCACGTTGTTGACCAGACGGATGATGCGCTTGGCCATGAAGTAGCCCGGCGCGGCCTTGCCGCCGATCAGCACGCAGCGGGGCGTCCACCCGGCGGTGTCGCCCCGGCGGATGCGATCGTAGAGATGGATCACGTGCAGGACGTTCAGCAGCTGGCGCTTGTATTCATGGATGCGCTTGACCTGCACGTCGAACAGCGCCTCGCGGTCGAAGCGCACCCCGCACTCCCGCTCCACCAGGCGGGCGAGCCGCGCCTTGTTGCGCTGCTTCACCGTATGCCAGCGCTCCCGGAAGGACGCGCTGTCGGCGTGGGGCGCGAGCTCCCGCAACCGCTCCATGCGCGTCGGCCAGTCGTTGCCGATGGTCTCGTCCACGAGGCGGGCGAGCCGGGGATTGCAGCCCGCCAGCCAGCGCCGGGGAGTGACCCCGTTGGTCTTGTTGTTGAACTTCTCCGGCCAGAGCTCGAAGAAGTCCCGGAACAGCCCCTGCTCCAGGAGCCGGGAGTGCAGCTCGGCCACGCCGTTGACCGAGAAGCTGCCCACGATGGCGAGGTAGGCCATGCGCACCATGGGCTCGTCCCCCTCCTCGATGAGGGACATGCGCCGGATGCGCGCCCCGTCGCCCGGCCAGCGCGCCGCCACCTGCTCCAGGAAGCGGGCGTTGATCTCGAAGATGATGTCCAGCAGGCGCGGGAGCTCCTGGCGGAACAGGCGCACCGGCCACTTCTCCAGCGCCTCGGGCAGCAGGGTGTGGTTGGTGTAGGCCATGGTGCGGGTGGTGATGGCCCAGGCCGCGTCCCACTCCAGGCCGTGCTCGTCCATCAGCAGCCGCATCAGCTCGGGCACCGCGCAGCTGGGGTGGGTGTCGTTGAGCTGGAAGCAGTTCTTGTCGGCGAAGCCGCGGAAGTCCTCGCCGTGGAAGCGGACCCAGTAGCGCAGCACGTCCTGCAGGCTGGCGGAGGCGAGGAAGTACTGCTGGCGCAGACGCAGCTCCTTGCCGTTCTCGCTGGCGTCGTTGGGATAGAGCACCATGGTGATGTTCTCGGCGGCGTTCTTGGCCGCCACCGACTCCGGGTAGGAGCCGGCGTTGAACTCGTCGAGATCGAACTCGTCGGTGGCGGCCGCCGACCACAGCCGGAGGGTGTTGACCGTGCCGTTGCGATAGCCGGGAACCGGGATGTCGTAGGGCACGGCCAGCACCGCATGGGCGTCCACCCAGCGCATGCGCCAGCGCCCGTGCTCGTCCTGGTAGGACTCGCTGCGCCCGCCGAAGCGCACGCGCCGGGTGTACTCCGGGCGCTCCAGCTCCCAGGGGTGGCCGTCCCGCAGCCAGTGATCCGGCTCCTCCACCTGCTCGCCGCTGTCGATCAGCTGCCGGAACATGCCGTACTCGTAGCGGATGCCGTAGCCCGTCACCGGGAGCTGCAGGGTCGCGCAGCTGTCCAGGAAGCAGGCGGCCAGGCGCCCCAGGCCGCCGTTGCCGAGACCGGCGTCGTGCTCGGTACCGGCCAGCTCCTCCAGCAGCAGGCCGAGGTCCTTGAGGGCGCGCGCCGTGGGCCCGGCGATCCCCAGGTTGAGCATGGCGTTGCCCAGGGAGCGCCCCATGAGGAACTCCAGGGACAGGTAGTGGGCGCGCCGGCAGTTGCCCTCCTCGCAGGCGTAGCGGCTGTTCTTCCAGCGCTCCATGAGCCGGTCGCGCACGGCCAGCGCCAGCGCCTGGAAGGGGTAGTGGGTGGAGCGGCAGTGCTTGTCGCGGCCGAGCGTGTGGCTGAAATAGCGCCGGAAGTCATCGGCGATCGCCCGCTCGTCCATGCCCAGGGGCGGCAGCTCCGTGAGGCGCGGAACGGGTACGCTCGCGCGCAGCGGCTTGAGGCGTGAATGCTCCATAGGGCTCTCGCAGGGTCGTCTCGACGATCCGGCCCGGCGGGGCCGGAAAGGATCCCAACTATACACCTGCGGGCAGCCCCTGGAAGCAGGGGGGGGATTTGGTGGGGCGGGAGCGGGGCGGGAGCTCAGGCGCCCTTGACGATGAAGGCGCCGCTCTCTCCGGCATGCTTCTTCGCCTGCTTGGCCGCCTTCTTCTCCTTCGGCGTCAACAAGGGCTGCTTCTTCGCCTCCCGGTTGGATTTCTGGGGCCTGGACATGGGTGTCTACTCCTGTTCATGCTGCGGGGGACCCCGGAGGCGCGGGCCGGATCAGGCATGGGGAAATGCCGCGCCCTCCACGCCGGGAGGAATACCGGGGCGGGCACCGGCCGACGGGGCCGGCTTCAACCAACGTACGCTCTCTGCACCCGATAGCAAGGAGTATTTCTGGAGCGGAGCTTCCGGGCTGCGCAGGGGGCTCCTCCCTTCGTCATTGCGACCAGGCGGCGACGCCCCCGGGGACCCGCGCTCCTCCGCTCCACCGGGCGCCCACCTGCCGCGAAGGGTGACGGCCCGGACCGCGCGGGATGCACCCCCGGCCGGACACGGCAACCGGGCCGGGCCTGCCGCGATCCGCAGAATATTCTATTCTTTTACAGACTTACCAGTGAGCGACAGCCTGGCATGCCGTTGCGGCCCGACTGCGGAGGGGGATCCATGACTGAAGTGGCGGACACCACGTGGAAGACAAGCTACGAAAGAATGTTCGGGCTGATTCAGAAACGGGTGTCAGGCCGTACGACAACCCCGTTCGAGATCCGGCTGTGGGGGGATCACGTCTATCGCTTCGGCGACGGCGCCCCCGCCGTCAGGATCCTGGCCAAGAACCGCCGGGGGCTGGCCGCGCTCGCGAGCCTGGACGAGTTGCGGATCTGCGAGGCCTACATGGGCGGCAGCCTCGACGTGGAAGGCGACATGCTGGCGTTCGCCGGCATGCGCGGGACGCTGACCGACCGGCACCCGCTCCACGCGCTGTGGCAGCGGCTCGCCCCGCTGCTCGTCGGCCGGGTGCGATCCGACCGCCAGGTCATCGCCACCCACTACGAGTTCGACAATGACTTCTATCTCACCTTCATGGACCCGACGCGCTGCTATTCGCAGGCGGTGTTCGAGGGGGACGATGAACCGCTCGAGGCCGCGCAGCGGCGCAAGCTGGATTACGCCATCGACGCCTGCGGGCTGAAGCCGGGCGACCGCGTCCTGGACGTGGGCGGCGGCTGGGGCGCGTTCACGGAACACGCCGGACGGCGCGGCATCCAGGTCACCTCGCTGACCATCTCGCGGCAGTCGGAGCGGTTCCTGTCGGACCTGATTGACCGGCTGCGGCTTCCCTGCCGGGTGCTGAACCAGAACTTCCTCGAGCACGCCGCGCCGGAGCCCTATGACGGGATCGTCATCCTGGGGGTGATGGAGCATATTCCCGACTATGCCGCCGCGCTGCGGCAGTACCAGCGGCTGCTGAAGCCGGGCGGCCGCGTCTATCTCGATGCCAGCGCCTTCCGGGAGAAGTACGAGAAGGCGACGTTCATCTCCCGCTACATCTACCCGGGGGACCATTCCTTCTTCTGCCTGCCCGAGTTCCTGGGCGCGGCGGCCGGGACACCCTTCGAGGTGCTGGCCGTGCACAACGATCGCCACAGCTACTACCTGACCTGCAAGGCCTGGGCCGAGAACCTGGAGGCCGCCCGGGACGAGATCATCCACCGCTGGGGAGAGTCGCTCTACCGGCGCTTCCGGCTCTACCTGTGGGGCTCCGCCCAGGCCTTTCTCAGCCGCGGACTGGAAGCCTATCGGGTGGTCCTGGAACTGCCGGCGGAGGCGTAGGGGGGGTCGGCGCCCGGACCCGCTGGACCGGTCACCCTTGTTTGCTCAGTAGAAAATCGTCACCGTGACGGTATCGCTGTAATTGCCGGCGGCGGGCGTGTTCTGGGGGCTCACCCGACTGTAGACGGTGACCGGCTGCACCGCACCGCTGCCGGTACCGGTCACGGTGTCCACGTTCTCGGTGTTGCCCCAGCGCTGGCTGCGTCCGGAATCGCGGTAGAGCTCGTAGGTCACGTACTGGCCACCGCTGCTCTGCATGCGCCGGGTGGTGCCGCTGGCGTGGAGGCCGTCGTCGAGGCCGATCTGGTAGGGAGTGGTGTTGGTGCACTGGGGCGATATGGTCGCCGTGGTGTCGATGTTGGCGGTGAGCAACCCCTGGGTGCCGAAGTCGATGTCCTCGACCGCGAAGCCGGGGGCGCACTGGGCCTCGACCGTGGCGGTGGCGTCGAAGGGGAAGGTGTCGGTGCCGCCACCGCCACCGCCGCTGGTGCAACTCGCGGGGTAGGTCCCCAGGCCCAACAGCGCCTCGTTGTAGCGATACGACAGCCCCGTATGGGAGCCGGAGAAGCTGTTGGAATAGAGCCCGGGCACCAGCGCGGTCTGACCGGAGGGGACCCGGCCGTAAACGGTCAGACTGCCGGTCTTGGTCGTTCCGTTGCCGGAGAGCAGTGCGAAGGATACAGTCTGCTGGACCTCGGTGCCGGCACAGCCGGTCAGCGAGCCCCAGGTGCTGGTACGGCTGCTGTCCCGATAGAGCTGGAACGACATGGTGTTGCCACCGCTGGTCATGCGCCGCGGCGTACAGTTGCCACCCCCCGCGACGCCATCCTCGACACTGAAACACATTCGCACGAAGGACGCGTAGAGGCTGCCCAGAAAGCCGGAGTAGGTGCAGCTCCAGTCGATGGTCGCCGTAACGTCGACGTTGCCGTCGAAGGGGTCCACGAAACCGAACTGCACGTCGGTCATGTCGGCACTGCAGGTGGTGGTCGCCTGCACGGGCGCCGCCGGCAGCAGCAGGGCGGCGGCCAGGGTGGGGCCGCCCCATCTCCGCAGGCACTGCCAGCAGGTTGGATTCCTCATCGCTTCTCCTCCACACATTCCAGCGGCCCGATCACCGGGATCCCCTGCGTCTCTTCCGGGTAGGGGAGCGCCACGGTGCAGCGGCCCCCGTCGCTGCGGATGACCGTGAGGGTGTTGTGGGGCGCCAGCCCCTCCAGGTAGGCCTGACCGTCGTAGCCGACCAGGGCCGGTTCGCCGCCGGCACCGTCCAGGAGGACCCGACTGCCCAGGGGGATCGGCGCGCCATGGCCGTCGTGGAGGATCAGTAGGGCGGCGCGCACCCGGCGCAGGCCGAAGTCGACGGTGACGCCGGAGCGGTCGGCTGGCACGGCGGTGACCCGCGTGCGCTCCACCTGCACCTCCGCCGGGAGCTGCAGGGCATCGATGGAGACCCGGTTGGGCTGGTAGGCGTTGAGGCCGGTGACCAGGTAGTGGCCGCGGGCGTCGGTGCGGCCGATGGGGCGGTTCTCCAACTGTACCGGGACCTCGGCGATGCCGCCGGTGGAGACCAGGGCGAAGCCGTCGGTTACGGGGCGGGCGGTGAACAGGTCGCGCTCCATCAGCACCAGGGCGCCGGCCGCGGAGCCGTAGGCGCTGTGGCTGTTGTTGATTGACCGCGTGCCGACGCGCAGTTCGGCCCAATCGCCGCGGTAACCCACCTCCGCCTGGTAGCTTTCGAGCGCCTCGCCCTGCTGGGTTTGGAGGCTCCAGCCCACGCCGCCGTCGGGGGGCACGGACTGGGTCAGGTAGGCGCTGTACTGGTTTCCGCCCTGGCGGTGGTTGACCGAGGCGCCCGCCGATCGCCGCCCCCCGAGGCTCGCCGAGATACCCGCGAAGGCAGTGTAGCCGCCCTCGCCGTCCAGCTCCCGCGTGGCGCCCAGGTGCAGGGAGAGCCCATCGGCGAGGCCAACGCTGTAGTTGGCGCCGAGGCTGCGGAAACGCCCCTCCTCGAGGGTGTCGAGGCGGCTGTAGTGGAGGGAGAGGCTGCCGCCGCGCCCCATGCCGTAGCCGATGAGCGCCCGTTCCGTGCGTCGGGGGGGCGCCCGGCCGTCGCGCGCCGCCAAATCGCGGTAGTCGTCGAAGGTGCGGGCAAGCTGGTAGTTGAAGGCCAGCCCGCCGCCTACCCAGCTGTAGCCCAGGCTGAGCTGGGTCCCCTCAGCGCCGCCGCCTTCCTCGCCGCTGCTGCTGCGGGCGTAGGCGCCATTGACGCTGCCGAGGCGGCCGAGGCCGGCAACCGCCCCCACGCCCCCGGCGGCCAAGCCATCGCCCCCTTCGGCGTGGGCCTCCAGGGTCACTCCATCGGTCAGGCCGTAGCGCAGGCTGCCGCTGCCGACGAGCCCGTCGCGGTAGCTGAAGGACTTCAGGCCGTAGTCGGCGCGCACCCGGCCCAGTTCCAGGGAGTAGTCGCTGAGCCCCCGCCGCAGCAGGCGGGGCTCGTTGTAGTAGTCGAAGGCGATGGTGCGGCTTCGCCCGAGAGCGTCGGTGATCACCACCTGCGCCTGCCCGGTGCCGCTGACCCGGGGCAGCGTGTCGAGCTGGAACGGCCCCGGCAGCACCTCGCCCTGATACTGGCGGAGACCGCCCACATAGAGCTCCACCGCCGAGGGCAGGGCCGCCTCGCCGAAGAACTGGGGCAGCGGGCGGGTGATGAGCTCCGGCTGCAGGGCGAAACTGCGGCGCAACTGCACGCCGCCGAGACGCGTCGCCCGGCTCCAGGAGAGGCTGCCGCCGATGAAGTCGCCCACGGTCAGCGCCAGCAGCCGGTGCTGGGAGGACCAGGTCCAGGCGCTGTCGAGCCGGACATAGTCGCGGTCCTCGTCGCCGCCGTAGCGGGAGATGCCGGTGGTGGTGAGCACGCCCTGGGGGCCGAACAAGCGCAGCTCGGTGGTCGCCGCCAGGCTGCGGGCGCCCGCACCGGTAGTGCCGTAGATATCGTAGTTGAGCAGTGCGCCGGGGCTCACCGTGGCCGGCCACAGCCGTGTCTCGGGGCCGCCCAGGGTCTGCAGCTGACGGTCGAGGCGCGCGGTCGCGGCGTCGAGATAAAGACGCTGGTTGGGCGCGTCGTAGCGGTAGGTCAGGCCGGGCAGCCCGGCGAGATCGAGGTAGCGGTCCGCCGGCAGGTCGTCGAGCCGCAGGCCGATCTCCTGCAGGTGCGCTGGCCAGAGGTGGAGATGGCCGTCGGCGGTCGCGGGCACCTCCACCAGCCGCCCCGTATTCACCCTGTTGAGGAAAATCTCCAGGTAGAGCGTATGGGCGGCGCCTGCCAGCCCCGGCCCCTGCAGCAGCACGGGGGCGGCGGACGGCGGCTGGCCGCCCGGCCCGGCCAGGGCTGCCGCTCCGGCCAGGGCCATCGCGATCAGCACCGCAGCGCTAGGGAGCAGGCCACTCCAGCGGCAGCGCGGAGAGCGCATGTCGGACGGTTTCGCCATTGATGCGGATCCGGATCTCCTTGACGGCGGCCCACGTCCCGGCCTCCAGCTCCAGCGGCCAGCTGCGTTCGGTACCGGCCAGCACGTAACCGAGCAGGCCGGGCCGGGCGAACACCGTCTCTCCGGCGCCATCGAGAAGCCGCAGATCCGCCAGCTGGAGCCGCCGGGGGGTCGGATTCCGGGCCTGCAGGCGGACTGGGCCGGAGGGCGCCCGCTCCAGGGAGAGGCGGGCGGGCGCGGATGGCGCCGGGGCGCTTTCTGGGGCGACGAACACCGGCACCGAGAAGCTCAGAACGAAGTTGAGGCCCGCACGCGGCGCCCCCGGCTCGGTCACCGCCGGCGGCAGTTCGTCCACCAGCAGGCGGAAGCTCTGCTCGCGGCCTGCGGGCGCCGGGGACGCCCCGGCGCGGGTGCGGATGATTCGCACCAACTGCCGCTGGCCCGGGGCGATGCGCGTCATGGGTGGGCTGACGGTGAGGCGGGTGCTGGGCGTCAGCCGGTCATCGCCCGCCTCCTGGGTCCACTGGAAAAGCCGCAGCTGGACGTCGACGGGCGTCGCACCGGTGTTGCGCAACCACAGGCCCTGGACCCCTTGGCCCGCCGCGAACTCCACCCCCGCCGGCATCACGCTCAGGCCGGAGGCCCCGGCTGCCAGCGGCAGCACGGCCCACAGCAAACCGGCTGCCACCCGCCGGCACAACTGCAGCAACGATGCCCAACGGCGCTTCAATGGAACACCCCGGCCCCTGATCCACCCGCCACGTACGCCCCCTGCCCTCTTCCCTGCACTGACGGGCGAAGGCTAGCACAGCCCCGCCCCGACGTCAGTCCCGGCCCGGGGCTGCCTGGCCGGCGCGACGGGCAGGTCGGCGCCGATCAGTAGGTGACCGTCACCGTCACCGTGTCGGAGTAGGTGAGCGCAGGGGGGGTGTCCTGGATAGGGACGGTGCCGTAGACCGTGTAGGTCTCCTCCGCGCCGGTGCCGGTGCCTGCCTGGCTTTCGGTGTCGGCCAAGGTGCCCCAATGAGTGGTGTAGCTCGCGTCCTGGAACAGGTCGTAGCTGACGTTGTTGGCCCCATTGACCATCTGCCGTGTGGTGGTGTCGCCGCCCGTACCCGGGTTGGCGCCGGCGTCGAGACCGATGTCGTAGGCGAGATTCTCGGTGCAGGTGACGTAGATGCTTGAGGTCGCCGTCACCACGCTGGTCAAGGGACCCGCGGCCCCGAACGCCATATCGGTGGGGGCCGTCGTGATCTCGCAGGCATTCTGAATGGTGATGGTGACATCGAATGTGTCGGTCACCGTCGCCGCCGTCGCGGTCAGCGGGAGTGTGCCGGCGATCAGCGCGGCGGCCAGCAGGGTCCGTCTATGCATGGTACTCATGGTCAGCTCCTTTCCCTGCCGCCGCCCCGGGCGAAGCGCTCCAGGACATCCGCAGGGCGTGAATTCGACGCGGTCTGAGCCATGGGGATTCTCTGTCCCCCACCGCCCGATTTTCCGCTTTCGTCCCTGAATCGGCCAATGCCGATGGTATTTATCATGATCAAGATAGATCAGTCCTGCGCCAATACCCACCAACTCCGTCACAAAATCTGCAACATGTGTTACAGGGTCGGTCACAATTCGCACCCCCCTTGACCATAGATTTCCGGGTACCGCCCCATCGGGCAGGCACACCTCTGTCGGAGCGGGACGCCACCCTTCCCCCTTCCTCCTTCACCCGACCGCCGGGTAAAACGATATCCTGTGCGCCTCGCCCCCGGCAACGCCTGCAAGGAGTCCCCCATGCCCACGCCCCCCGAAGCCCTGCTCCTCATCGCCCCCGGCTGCCCCCACTGCCCCGGCGTGCTGGCGCGGCTGTCGGAGCGGGTCAAGCAGGGACGGCTGGCGCGGCTGGAGGTGGTGAACGCCGCGCTGCTGCCGGAGCGGGCCGCGGAGCTCGGGGTCAGGAGCGTGCCCTGGACCCGGATCGGACCCTTCGAGCTCCAGGGCAACCTGGCGGAGGGGGAGATCGACCGCTGGATCGACGCCGCCGCCGCGGACACCGGCATGGATCTCTACCTCGCCGAGCTGCTGGAGCAGGGCGGGCTGGCGCGGGCCGAGGCGCTGGTGCGCGCCGCGCCGGAGCACCTGCCGGCGGTGCTGGGGCTGCTGGAGGCGGCGGAGATCCCCTTCAACGTGCGCCTGGGCGCCAGCGCCCTGCTGGAGGGGCTGGCCGGCGGCGACGCGCTGCGCGCGCTGGTCCCGGAGCTGGCCCGGCTGGCCGGCCACGCCGAGCCGCGGGTGCGCGGCGACGCCTGCCACCTGCTGGGCCTGGCGGGCGATCCCGCCGCCCTGCCGGTCCTGGAACAGCGCCTGGAAGACGACGATCCCGAGGTGCGCGAGATCGCCGCCGAGTCCATCGAGCGGCTCGTCCCGGGTAACGGGTAACCCGAAAGGCGTGTCCGGCGGGAATGGTGCGCAGAGCGCAGCCTACGCTGCGGCCTCTCCCTGAATTCACCTTGCAGGGTGCGCCGTGCGCACCGCTACCGCCCCCCCGGGCAATCCACATCTCCCCGTCCGCGATCTGTCCCTTCTCCCGCCCGCTTGCGCAAGATCCTTTCGCCGTCCGCATCGGATCCGCCCACCGCCTCCCGAGGCCGGAACCCCTTAACAATCATTTCATTAGCATATTATTACCTGGTTAACACACTGTTTTACAAGCTCTATTTTGCTCCGCAACAATGCCTGAGCTTTCTTGTCAGATTTTGCAACGTCAACCATACTTGATTTATGTCGATTTCCGGGATGGGGCCCATAGCCCAGCCAACCGGGGGGTAAGCGCCTGATGGTGATGCGTGGAAGCAATGCGGAGGATGCGGGTGAGACATTTCGTCTCCAACCCAACCGCTCCATGCGCTGGACCGACATCCAGCGCGTCCTGACCGTCTTCGGGCTGTTCACCGCGATGATTGCGGTGGCGGTCGCCGCCCTTGGCGCCTGGCCCGTCCTCCCCTTTACCGGCCTGGAGCTGCTCCTGCTCGCCGGCGCCTTCTATCTCAATGCCCGCCAGGGCAGCGCCCGCGAGGTGATCTCGCTCCATTCCGACCGGCTCGAGCTGTACCGCGGCAACGGCCGGCAGCACGACCGGCCCTATCGGCTCCCGCGCCCGTGGACCCGGGTGGAGCTGGCCCGCGATCCCGCCGGCCGCTACCCGAGCCGGCTCTTTCTCAATGCCCACGGCCGCCGCCACGAGGTCGGGGCCTGGCTGCCGGAGCACGAGCGCAGGCGGCTCGCCCGGGATCTCACCCGGGCGCTCGGAACATCAGTGTCATAACCAGTGCTGCAGGGATGTCGCCGGATACCCGGGTCGCCGGGGATCGGGCCGCGGAACAATTCAAGGGCAGGCGCATGGGGGACATCACGTGGATAGGATGGTAAGACGCACCGCCGCTCTCGCCGCGGCGACGGGACTGATCGCGCCCGCCGGCGCACTGGCGGACTACGCCCTCAACCTGCGCCCCGGGGTCACCCCCATCAGCCGGGAGGTCTACGACCTGCACATGCTGATCCTCTGGATCTGCGTGGCCATCGGCGCGGTGGTGTTCGGGGCGATGGTCTACTCCATCATCCGCCACCGCAAGTCCCGCGGGGTCGAGGCGGCGCGCTTCCACGAGAACACCTCCGTGGAGATCCTCTGGACCCTCATCCCGGTGCTGATCCTGGTCTCCATGGCCATTCCCGCCACCCGCACCCTCATCGCCATGGAGGACACCCGCGACGCGGACCTCACCATCAAGGTGACCGGCTACCAGTGGAAGTGGCACTACGACTACCTGGGCGAGGACGTGAGCTTCTTCAGCACCCTGGCCACGCCCACCGAGGCCTTCCGCGACGCCTCCCTGCGCACCGCCGACTACCTGCTGGAGGTGGACAACCCGGTGGTGGTGCCGGTGGGCCGCAAGGTGCGCTTCCTCACCACCGCCAACGACGTGATCCACTCCTGGTGGGTGCCCGACCTGGGCTGGAAGCGCGACGCCATTCCCGGCTTCATCAACGAGTCCTGGGCCCAGGTGGACGTGCCCGGGGTCTACCGCGGCCAGTGCGCCGAGCTGTGCGGCAAGGACCACGGCTTCATGCCGGTGGTGCTGGTGGCCAAGAGCGAGCCGGAGTACGAGGCCTGGCTGGCGCAGCAGAAGAGCGCCAAGGCCACCCGCGCCGCGGCGGCGGAGAAGACCTGGACCCTGGAGGAGCTGATGCAGCGGGGCGAGGCGGTCTACGCCAAGACCTGCGCCGTCTGCCACCAGGCCAACGGCCAGGGCGTGCCCGGCGCCTTCCCGCCCCTGGCCGCCGGCCACCCCTTCGCCGCCGGCGAGAACCTGCTCGCCCACCTGCGCGAGAGGGGCTTCCTGGACGCGGACGGCAACATCGTCCTCGGCCCCCTGGAGCAGCACATCGACATCGTCCTCAACGGCATCGAGGGCAGCGCCATGCAGGCCTTCCGCGATCAGCTGGACGACGCCGACCTGGCGGCGGTGATCACCTACGAGCGCAACAGTTTCGGCAACGACTCGGGCGAGCTGGTGCAGCCCGCGGCGGTGAAGGCGGCCCGTTGAACCGCCACCGGCAGACCCGACGAAGCGAGGAGAGGAGCGAGCCCATGACCACCACCACCGCAGCCCACGGGGAGCACACGGAGCACGGCCCGGCCCGGGGCCTGATGCGCTGGGTCACCACCACCAACCACAAGGACATCGGCACCCTCTACCTGCTGTTCGCGCTGACCATGTTCTTCGTCGGCGGTGCCATGGCCATGGTGATCCGCGCCGAGCTGTTCCAGCCCGGCCTGCAGTTCGTGGAACCGCAGTTCTTCAACCAGATGACCACCATGCACGCCCTGGTGATGATCTTCGGCGCGGTGATGCCCGCCTTCGTCGGGCTGGCCAACTGGCAGATCCCGATGATGATCGGCGCCCCCGACATGGCCCTGCCGCGGATGAACAACTGGAGCTTCTGGCTGCTGCCCTTCGCCTTCGCCATGCTGCTCTCCACCCTGTTCCTCACCGGCGGCGGCCCGGCCGGCGGCTGGACCATGTACCCGCCGCTGATGCTGCAGACCGGCGAGGCGCTGCCGTTCGTGATCTTCGCCGTGCACCTGATGGGCATCTCCTCGGTGATGGGCGCCATCAACGTCATCGTCACCGTGCTCAACATGCGCGCCCCCGGCATGACCCTGATGAAGATGCCGCTGTTCGTCTGGACCTGGCTCATCACCGCCTTCCTGCTCATCGCCGCCATGCCAGTGCTGGCCGGCGCGGTGACCATGCTGCTGACCGACCGCTACTTCGGCACCGCCTTCTTCAACGCCGCCGGCGGCGGCGACCCGGTGATGTACCAGCACATCTTCTGGTTCTTCGGGCATCCCGAGGTGTACATCATGATCCTGCCGGCCTTCGGCATCGTCTCCCAGATCATCCCCACCTTCGCCCGCAAGCCGCTGTTCGGCTACAGCTCCATGGTCTACGCCACCGCCAGCATCGCCTTCCTCTCCTTCATCGTCTGGGCCCACCACATGTTCACCGTGGGCATGCCGCTGGCCGGCGAGCTGTTCTTCATGTACACCACCATGCTCATCGCCGTGCCCACCGGAGTGAAGGTGTTCAACTGGGTGGCCACCATGTGGCGCGGGTCCATGACCTTCGAGACCCCGATGCTGTTCGCCATCGCCTTCGTGTTCCTGTTCACCATCGGCGGCTTCTCGGGGCTGATGCTGGCCATCACCCCCGTGGACTTCCAGTACCACGACACCTACTTCGTGGTGGCCCATTTCCACTACGTGCTGGTGACCGGCGCGATCTTCGCCATCATGGCCGCCGCCTACTTCTGGCTGCCCAAGTGGACCGGTCACCGCTACGACGAGCGCCTGGGCCGGATCCACTTCTGGCTCTCGGCGGTGTCGGTGAACGTGCTGTTCTTCCCCCAGCACTTCCTCGGCCTGGCCGGCATGCCCCGGCGCATCCCCGACTACGCGGTGCAGTTCGCCGACTGGAACATGATCTCCAGCCTCGGCGGGTTCGCCTTCGGCGCGAGCCAGCTGCTGTTCCTCTACATCGTGGTGAAGACCATCCGCGGCGGCGCCCGCGCCGGCGCCGAGGTGTGGGAGGAGGCCCACGGCCTGGAGTGGACCCTGCCCTCGCCGCCGCCCTACCACAGCTTCACCGAAGCCCCGGAGGTGCGCTGAGGTGACGGCCATGGACTCCCATCGCGACCCCCGCCGCCTGCGCCGCGCCAACCTGCGCCTGGCCTGGCTGCTGGGGCTGGTGGCCGTCGGCTTCCTGGTGGGATTCATCCTGGTGAACCTGCCATGAGCGGGGACCGCGAGCGCGCCAACCGCCGCCTCACCCTGCGCATCCTCGCGGTGGCGGTGGCCATGTTCGGCTTCGGCTACGCCCTGGTGCCCCTCTACGACGTGTTCTGCGAGGTGACCGGGCTGAACGGCAAGACTGGCGGCCGGGCCGCGGCGACGGAGACCTACGCGGTGGACCCCGATCGCCTCGTGACGGTGGAGTTCCTGGCCACCGTCAACGGCGGCGAGCCCTGGACCTTCCGCCCCGCGGTGGCCCGGCTGCGGGTCCACCCCGGCCAGTCCTACGTGACCCACTACCTGGCGGCCAACCCCACCGGGCGGGCGGTGACGGTGCAGGCGGTGCCGAGCGTGGCGCCCGGCCTGGCCGCGCAGCATTTCCACAAGACCGAGTGCTTCTGCTTCCACCGCCAGGACTTCGCCGCCGGCGAGGCACGGGAAATGCCCCTGGTGTTCACCATCGACCCGGCGCTGCCGCCGGAGGTGGGCACCGTGAGCCTGGCCTACACCCTGTTCGAACTGGGGGAGACCCGCGCCAACTGACCGACGGCGCCCGAGGTTGATAGGAGAGAGCCATGAACACGCACGCTGGACCGGCCTACTACGTGCCCCACGGCAGCCACTGGCCCATCGTCGGCTCGGTGGGCCTGACCACCCTGCTGGTGGGATTCGCCGTGCTGCTCAACGGCGCGGACCTCGGCGGCACGCTGATGGTGGCGGGGGTGGTCATCACCCTGGGGATGATGGCCGGCTGGTTCGGCACGGTGATCCGCGAAAGCGAGGGCGGCCGCTACAACGCCCAGGTGGACCGCTCCTTCCGCATGGGCATGGGCTGGTTCATCTTCTCCGAGGTGATGTTCTTCGCCGCCTTCTTCGGGGCGCTGTTCTATGCCCGCGAGTTCGCCGTGCCGTGGCTCGGCGGGGCCGGCGCCAAGGCCGCCACCCACTCCGTCCTGTGGCCCGACTTCCAGGCCCTGTGGCCACTGCTGCAGCCGCCGGACGCCAGCCGCTACGACGTGCCCGAGCAGGTGATCGGAGCCTGGGGCATCCCCGCCCTCAACACCCTGATCCTCCTCTCCAGCGGCGCCACCATCACCTGGGCCCACTGGGGGCTGAAGCAGGGCCGGCGCCGCCAGCTCACCCTCGGCCTGGCGCTGACCGTCGCGCTCGGGGTACTGTTCCTGGCCCTGCAGGCCTTCGAGTACGGCCACGCCTACCACGAGCTCAACCTGAAGCTGAGCTCGGGCATCTACGGCTCCACCTTCTTCATGCTCACCGGCTTCCACGGCGCCCACGTGACCATCGGCGCCATCATGCTCCTGGTGATGCTGCTGCGCAGCCTGCGCGGCCACTTCAGCCCCACCCACCACTTCGCCTTCGAGGCCGCCTCCTGGTACTGGCACTTCGTGGACGTGGTGTGGCTGGGCCTGTTCATCACCGTCTACTGGCTGTGAGCCGCGCCATGCCCCACCTCGCCGCTCCCCGCCACGAGCCCCCGGCGCAGCTGCCGGACTACCGGCCGCCGGCGGCCGTGGGCGGCTGCGGGAGCAGGCCGTGGGGGGTGATGAGCCCGCCGGCGAAGCCCGCCAGCAGCAGCACGAACAGCGCCAGCGAGAGCACGATGCGCACGGTGAGCGCCCGCACCGTGCGCCGGGAGTCGTCGCGATCGCGCACCAGGAAGAACAGCCCGGAGGCGAGGCTGAGGAGAATCCCCGCCAGCAGGAGCAGCAGCACGGCCTTGAACAGCATCGGTGATCTCCTCGCGTCCGGGGCGGTCGGGAAGGCGGCCCCCTGCTGCAACCATAGGAGAGCGCCATGAGCCTGTCACGGGCCGGCCACGCCCCCCTGCGCCTGCGCCCCCGGCTGCTGCCGAGCCTGGCGGTGCTCCTGCTGCTGCCGCTGCTGCTGGGCCTCGGCGCCTGGCAGCTCGACCGGGCGGCGCAGAAGCGCGCCCTGGCCGCGGCGCTGAACGCGGCCGGCGACGCGCCGCCGGTGCAGATCCTGCCCGGCACCGACGCCGAGGCCGTGCGGGAGCTCGCCTACCGGCGGGTTGCGGCCTACGGCCGCTACGCCCCGGAGCGGCAGCTGCTGCTGGACAACCAGATCCACGACGGACGCCCCGGGTTCCGGGTCTTCACGCCCCTGCGGCTGGGCAACGGCCACAGCGCGGTGCTGGTGGACCGCGGCTGGCTGCCCATGGGCGCCACCCGCGACCAGCTCCCGGCGCTGGCGCTGGCGCTGGCGACCGACGATCGCCTGGTCCGGGGCCTGCTCACCCCGCCGCCCGACGTGGGGCTGCGCCTGGGCGACGGCATGGCGAACCCGGGCCGCTGGCCGCGCCTGGTGCAGTACCTGGACCCGACACGGCTGGCGCCGGAGCTCGGCGTGCGGCTGCTGCCGTACGTGATCCGGCTCGACCCGGGGGCGCCCGACGGCTACCTGCGCGAGCCCCCGGCGCTGCCCTTCGGCCCGGAGCGCCACCTCGGCTACGCGGTGCAGTGGTTCGCCCTGGCCGCCACCCTGGCGCTGCTGTGGCTGCGCTACTCGCTGGTGCGCGCGCCCGCCCCGGCGCGCCCCGAACCCACCGACACGGAGACCCCCGGCCATGTCCGCCACGGCTGACGCCCGCCGTCCGCGCCTGCTGCTGCTCGGCCTCGGCGCCCTGTTCGTCGCACCGCTGGCCGCCGCCTGGCTGAGCCTCGCCCTGGGGCCGGCGTGGCAGCCCGCGGAGACCGTCAACCACGGCCGGCTGCTGCAGCCGGCCCGGCCCCTGCTGGCCGCGGGCCCCGGCGCCGCGGACAACCCCGCCGCCCCGCTGCTGCGGGGGCGCTGGACCCTGGCCCTGCTCGCCGGGGCGGACTGCCCGCCGGAGTGCCGCGAGACCCTCGCCGCCAGCCGCCAGGTGTGGCTGGCCCTGAACAAGGACCAGGCGCGGGTGCAGCGGCTGCTGGTCACCACCGGGGCCCTGGCGCCCGCCACCCGGGACGCGCTGCTGCGGGACGACGGCACGCTCCTGGCCCGGGCCGACGCCGGGCTCGCCGCGCGGCTGCGTGACGCCCTGGCGACCGGCGACGACGCCCGCGCGCCCGGCGGCCCCCGGCTGCTGCTCATCGACCCCCTGGGCAACCTGGTGCTCGACTACGCCCCGCCGGTGGCGCCGCGGGGACTGCTCAAGGACCTGGAGCGGCTGCTCAAGGTCTCGCGCATCGGCTGAGCGCCGGCGCCCACGTCAAGACACGGAGGAGAGTGCCCATGGCCAAGGCCTTCGCCACACCGCCGCCCCGCGGCATCGCCCTCGCGGCCACCTGGCGCGACTACCTGGGGCTGTGCAAGCTGCGGGTGGTGACGCTCATCGTCTTCACCGCCGTGGTGGGCATGCTGCTCTCGGTGCCCGGGGCGGTGCCCATGGACACCCTGGTGTTCGGCACCCTGGGCATCGGGCTGGCCGCCGCCTCCGCCGCCGCCTTCAACCACGTGCTCGACCGCCGGATCGACGGGCGGATGGCGCGCACCCGCCACCGGCCGCTGCAGACCGGGGCGCTGGACGCGCCCCGGGCGCTCACCTTCGCCACCCTGCTCGGGGCGCTGGCCATGACCCTGCTGAGCACCCTGGTGAATCCCCTGACCGCCCTGCTCACCGGCGGCTCCCTCATCGGCTACGCGGTGGTCTACACGGTCTTCCTCAAGCGCGCCACGCCCCAGAACATCGTCATCGGCGGCGCCGCCGGGGCCGCGCCGCCGGTGCTCGGCTGGACCGCCGTGACCGGTAGCCTGGACCCCAACGCCCTGCTGCTATTCCTGATCATCTTCGTCTGGACCCCGCCCCACTTCTGGCCCCTGGCCATCGCCCGGCGAGAGGACTACGCCCGCGCCGACGTGCCCATGCTGCCGGTGACCCACGGGGTGGCCTTCACCACCCTGCAGGTGCTGTTCTACACCCTGCTGCTGGTGATGGTGACCGGACTGCCCTACCTCACCGGCATGAGCGGCCCCCTTTACCTGGCCGTGGCCGTGGGGCTCGGAGCGCGCTACCTGCAGTTGGCCTGGCGGCTGCACCGCGGCAGCGACCCGCGCCAGGCCATGGCGGTGTTCCGCTACTCCATCCTCTACCTCAGCGTGCTGTTCGGCGCCCTGCTGGCAGATCACTACCTGCTGGCGTGGCTCCGCGGAGGGAGTGGATGAACGCGCCGGCGCCGCACCGCGGGCCCGGCCTGGGCCCCTGGCAGGTGCTCTCCAGCGCGGTGGCCGCGCTGCTCGGGGTGCAGAGCCAGCGCAACCGCGAACGGGACTTCCGCCACGGCCGGCCGCTGCCCTTCGTGGTGGCAGGGCTGGTCCTGACCCTGCTGTTCGTCCTGGCGGTGTTCGGCGTGGTGCAGCTGGTGCTGCACTTGGCCGGGACCACCGGCTGAGGGGGACGACCATGCGCCGCGCCACCCTCCTCACCGCCCTGCTGGCCCTGGCCGTCATCCTGCTGGGCGCCTTTGTCCGCCTCTCCGACGCCGGGCTGGGCTGCCCCGACTGGCCCGGCTGCTACGGCCGGCTGACCGTCCCGGCGGGCGACGCGGCCACCGCGGCCGCCAACGCCGCCTTCCCCGACCGCCCCCTGGAGCACCCGAAGGCCTGGAAGGAGATGGTGCACCGCTACCTGGCCGGCTCCCTGGGGCTGGCCGTCATGGGGCTGGCCTTCACCGCCTGGCGCCGGCGCGCACCGGTGCGCGGCCCGGTCCTGGGCCTGGTGGGGCTGGTGCTGATCCAGGCCCTGCTGGGGATGTGGACCGTGACCCTGCTGGTGAAGCCGGCGGTGGTCACCGCCCACCTGCTGGGGGGGATCCTCACCTGCGCCGGGCTCTGGTGGCTGGCACTGCGCCAGGAGCCGGCGCCGGCCCTGCTCTCCGGCGCCCGGGGGCTGCGGACCTGGGCCCTGCTGGCCCTGGGGCTGGTGCTGGTCCAGATCGCCCTGGGCGGCTGGACCAGCAGCAACTACGCGGCGCTCGGCTGCACCGAATTCCCCCGCTGCCACAGCGGGGCGTGGTGGCCGCCGACCGACTTCCGCGAGGCTTTCGTGCTCTGGCGCGGCACCGGGGTGAACTACGAGTACGGCGTCCTCGACGCCGCGGCCCGCACCGCCATCCACCTGGCCCACCGGCTGGGCGCGCTGGCGGTAGTGCTGGCGGTGGGCGGCCTGGTCCTGCGGCTGGCCGCCACCGGCATCCCCGCCCTGCGCCGCGTCGGCATCGCGCTGGGCGGCATGCTGGCGCTGCAGGTGGCGCTGGGGATCGCCAACGTCCTGGGTGGACTGCCCCTGCCGGTGGCCGTGGCCCACACCGGCGGCGCCGCGCTGCTGGCCTGCACCCTGCTCAGCGCCGTCCGCCTGCTGCGGCCGCTGCCCGTCAGCCGGCCGCAGCGGAGCCCGGCGCGACTGCTGGGAGCGACCCGGTGAACGGCCCCGTCCGGCTGCTGCTCGTGCCCGCCTTCGCCGCCCTGGCGGCGGGGCTGTGGCTGGGCCTGGCGCAGGCGCCGGCCGCCGTGGATCCGCCCGCCACCCGGACCGCCACGGCCATCGACCCGCCGCGGCCCATCGCCCCCTTCACCCTCGCCCGGCCCGACGGCACCCCCTTCACCGCCGCCGACCTGCACGGCCGCTGGACCCTGCTCACCTTCGGCTACGCCAGCTGCCCCGACGTCTGCCCCACCACCCTGGCCCTGCTCGACGGCATCAGCCGCGCGCTGCCCGCGCCTGCGCCCCGGGTGACGTTCGTGTCGGTGGACCCGGAGCGGGACACCCCCGCACGCCTGGGCGAGTTCGTGACCGCCTTCAATCCCGGCTTCCTCGGCGTCACCGGCAACCCTGCGGCCATCGCCGGGCTGGCCGGCCAGCTGGGCATTCCCTACGCCCGGGTGCCGCTGCCAGGCAGCGCCCTGGGGTACGTGATGGATCACAGCGCGGCGGTGCTGCTGGTGGATCCCGACGGACGGCTTCGTGCGCTGTTCACCCCTCCCCTGGAGCCCGCGGCCATGGCGGAGGACATCCGGCTGCTGGAACGGCACTACCAGTCCCTGGTCAAACACCACTGAACGCAACCGATGCCGCCCCGAACGGCAAGGAGGTGTGACATGCCCCAAGTGATGACCCAGAAAGACATCGCCCACGCCCTGCCGGCCGTGCGCGAGATCACCTACGATCATCCCTGGCGCTGGCTCGCCGCCGGCTGGTCCGACCTGCGCGCCAATCCGGGGCTGAGCCTGGGCTACGGCGCCGTGTTCGTGGTGGTGAGCTACCTCATCACCTACGCGCTCGTTACCGGCGAGATGTTCTTCCTGGTGCCGGCGCTGTCGGCAGGTTTCTTCCTGGTGGCCCCCCTGCTCGGCATCGGGCTCTATGCCGCGAGCCGCAGCCACGAGCTGGGCGTGCCCGCCCGTTTCGGCCAGCTGGCCGAGGCCTGGCGCGGCAACCACATCCACCTCACCGCCATGGGTCTGGCGCTGATGATCATGCTGCTGGTGTGGATGATGCTCGCCAACCTCATCTTCGCGCTGTTCTTCAGCGGCATCGTGCCCACCTGGGAGAACTTCATCCCCGAGGTGTTCCTCTCCGGCAACAGCCCCCTGTTCCTGCTCGCCGGCATCGGCGGCGGCGCGGTCATCGCCTTCTTCGTCTTCGCCATGAGCGCGGTCTCGGTCCCGATGCTGATGGACCGCCGGGTGGATGTGATGACCGCCATCCAGACCAGCCTGCACGCGGTACGGGTGAACCTGCTGCCCATGCTGCTGTGGGCGGTGCTCATCGTCCTGTTCGTGGGCGCCGGCCTGGCCACCTTCTACCTCGGCCTGCTGGTGACCATGCCCCTGGTGGGCCATGCCTCCTGGCACGCCTACCGCGACCTGGTGGAGCCGGAGCACTGATCCAGGCCCCCGGACCCGGGCTATGCCCCGGGTCCGGGATGGCAACGATCACGAAGAATAGCGATATAAATCAGTTATTAGCCATCATCCCCGCTGATGCATGCCCGGGTTCCCGGGCAACTGTGGCCCCTGCCGCCCGATTGTGGGATAGTCCTCCTGCATCCACCCGTCAACCCGGCAGGTCAGCGGTCATGAGTTCAGCGCGCATCACGGCACTCCGCCGTCTGGAGCTGTTCCAGAGCCTCCCGGAAAGCGGCCTTGCGCGGCTGACCCGCAACGCCGTCACCCTCAACCTTCCCCGTGCGGCCGATCTGTTCGGGCAGGGCGAGGAGCCGGAGTTTCTCCACGTGCTGCTGGAGGGGGGCGTCCAGCTCCTGGGCGGGGCGAGCGACGGCCGCGAAACGGTGGTGGAAGTGGTACGGCCCGTGGACTGCTTCATTCTCGCCGCCGTGCTCAGCAATGAACCCTACCTGATGACCGCGCGCACCCTGGAGCCGACCCGGGTGCTGCTCATTCCCGCCACGGAGCTGCGCCAGCAGCTGGCGGAGGATCCCCAGCTAGCCCTGACGCTGCTCGCCACCCTGTCCAAGCAGTACCGGGACATGGTCCGCAACATCAAGAACCTGAAGCTGCGCAGCGCCGTGCAGCGGCTCGGGTGCTACCTCGTGACCGAGTTCGGCGATGCCGCCGCCGGCACCGAGGTACGCCTGCCCGTCGACAAGAAGCTGCTCGCCTCCCATCTCGGCATGACGCCCGAAACCCTTTCCCGCGCCTTCAACGCCCTGCGCAGCCACGGCGCCACGGTCCATGGCGGCAGCGTCACCCTCACCGATCCGGCCGCCCTCCGCGCCCTCTGCCAGCCGGACAACCTCATCGACATCCTCCACCCCGCGGACGAAGCGCAATAGCAACGGCAAGCCGGGGCACGGGCCGCCGCAGCGGCGCCGCGGCTGAGATGAGCGCCATCCGCACCAAGGCGCAATCCCCCCCATGGCCACGACGACATGGTCCGCGTTCCGACCTTCCCACCCCGCCGGGCTGAATGGTGCGGCAGGCGCGGACTACCGCCCGGCACCTGACACCCGCCAGCAGACGGCCGATACTTGGGAGCAGGGAATCCCCGCCCGGGATCGCCCGTACAGCCGGTATCGAGGGAGGCGGCAGCAATGGATTTCGGCAACCTGCTGTGCATGATCAGCGCCCTGTTCCTGTTCCTGCTGGCGCTGGGCCTCATCGGGGCGGCGCTGTTCCTGATCCTGTTCCTGCAGGACGTGCGCCAGACCGAACACACCATCCGCCGCAACTATCCGGTGGTGGGTCGCCTGCGCTACCTGCTCGAGCGGCTCGGGGAGGCGCTGCGCCAGTATTTCTTCACCCTGGAGCGGGAAGAGCTGCCCTTCGACCGCGCGACCCGCGGCTGGGTCTACCGCATGTCGAAGAACCTGGGCGGCACCATCGGCTTCGGTTCCACCTACGATGTCCAGAAACCCGGCGCCCTGCTCTTCTGCAACGCCCCCTACCCCGTCCTCGAGGAGGAACGGATCCCGGCGCCGTCGCTGGTCATCGGCCCCGACGCCGCACAGCCGTTCACCGCCCGCAGCATCTTCAACATCGCCGGCATGAGCTACGGGGCGCTCTCCGCGCCGGCGGTGCGGGCGCTCTCCCGTGGCGCCCACGCGGCGGAGGTGTGGCTGAATACGGGAGAGGGCGGGCTGACCCCCCACCACCGGGAGGGGGGCAGCGACCTCATATTCCAGATCGGCACCGCCAAGTTCGGGGTCCATGATGCCGACGGACGCCTGGACCCCCGGCGCCTGCGCGAGGTGGCGCAGCACGTGAAGGCCTTCGAGCTGAAGCTGGCCCAGGGCGCCAAGCCGGGCCGGGGCGGCGTGCTGCCGGGGGTGAAGGTGACCCCGGAAGTGGCGGCGGTGCGCGGCATCCCCGTGGGGCAGAGCTGCTGCAGCCCCAACCGCCACCCGGAAATCACCGACGACGACACCCTCCTGGACATGATCGCCAGGATCCGGGACGCCACCGGGCGCCCGGTGGGCATCAAGATGGTGCTGGGCTGCGACACGGCCATCCTCGGTCTCTGCGAGGCGATTCTGCGCCGCGGGGAGATCCATGCGCCCGACTTCATCACCCTCGACGGCGGCGACGCCGGGACCGGGGCCGCGCCCCAGGTGCTGATGGACCACATGGGGCTCCCCCTCAACGAGTCCCTGCCCATGCTGGTGGACGCCCTGCACCAGGCCGGCCTGCGGGAGCGCATCCGGGTCATCGCCTCGGGCAAGCTGGTGGATACGGCGCGGGTGGCCTGGGCGCTCTCGGTGGGGGCCGACTTCGCGGTGACGGGCCGGGGCTTCATGTTCGCCCTGGGCTGCATCCAGGCCATGCGCTGCCACCTGGGCACCTGCCCCACCGGCGTCACCAGCCACTCGCCGCGGCTGCAGAAGGGGCTGGTGGTGGAGGAGAAGGCCATCCGGGTGGCGAACTACGCCCGGGCGGTCAACGGGGGCATCAACGAACTGGCCCACGCCTGCGGCCTGCTCCATGCCCGCCAGTTCCGGCGCGACAACGTGCGCGTGGTGCAGAGCCCCGGCCGCAGCATCCCCCTGGATGAACTCTACCCCTACCCCCGGGTCGGCGGGCCGGCCGGCGTCTGAACCTCCCGCGCCGCGCCGCCGGGCGCCGGGGCTTTGCCTCGACCGCCAATCGTTGCGTATGATCCGCCGGCCCCCGACGGACGGAGACCCCGGGAGCCTGGCGGACTTGAGCGATCGTAGCGAGCCGAGTGGGAGAGCAGGGACAGATGGGCCGCTGTCCCGCCGGCGCAGTAGATCAGCCTCAAGTCCGACAGGCTCCTAGTGTGCTGATTCTCTCCCGGAGGTACTTTCAGAGCCTCCAGGAGTGAAGCCATGCATCATCCCAACGCACCCTGCCCCCACATCTACACGGCCAACGAGCACGACTTCAAGGCGAACGTCCTGGAGGCCTCCCGCCAGACTCCGGTGCTGGTGGACTTCTGGGCCGACTGGTGCGGGCCCTGCACCGCCCTGACCCCGGTGCTGGAGAAGCTGGCGGCGGAGTACGACGGCCGCTTCCGGCTGGCCAAGGTGGAGGTGGACGAGGGCGAGAACATGCGCCTGGCAGGCCACTACCGCCTGCGCGGCTTCCCGACCGTGCTGCTGTTCCGGGACGGCGAGGAGGTGGCCCGCTTCGCCAGCGCCCGCCCCGTGCACTGGGTGCGGGAGTTCCTCGACGAGCATCTTTGATATCGATCGGACGAAATTCAGAGAAGCCTGGAATAGACAGGATTGACAGGATAAACAGGATTCGAGGGAAGCCTCGCTCATCCGAAGGTGTGCGCGGATTGCCCGGTGCGCAATGCCGCCGGCCAGGCCGCCCTCCTATTCGTGCCAAGAGGCCACAGCCAAGCAATAAAAACCCGGAATCATGACGGCCAATGGGAAACCCTGAGCTTTCCCAATCCTGTTAATCCTGTAAATCCTGTCTATTCGATCCTGATCGTCACCCGCGCCCGGCCCGCGGCACGAGCCCGGTGAGGGCGAAGAGGAGGGCGGCGGCCACCACCACGGAGGGGCCGGCGGGGGTGTCGAAGCGCAGGGAGCCGGCCAGGCCGCCGGTGACGGCGAGGCCGCCGGCCAGCGCGGCGAGCGCGGCCATGGCCTCGGGCGTGCGGGAGAAGCGCCGGGCGGCGGCGGCGGGGATGATGAGCAGCGAAGTGATGAGCAGGATGCCTACCACCTTCATGGCCAGCGCCACCACCACCGCCAGCAGCAGGGTGAGGGCCAGGCGCACGCGGACCACCGGCACGCCCTCCACCTGCGCCAGCTCCTCGTGCACGGTGATGGCCAGCAGCGGCCGCCACAGCAGCGCCAGCGCCCCCAGCACCACCAGCCCGCCGGCCCAGATGAGGGCCACGTCCCGCCAGCCCACCGCCAGGATGTCCCCGAACAGGAATCCCATCAGGTCCACCCGCAGGGTTTCCAGGAAGGCGAGCGTCACCAGCCCCAGCGACAGGGCGGTGTGGGCGAGGATGCCGAGCAGGGTGTCGCTGGCCAGGCGCTGCTGGCGCTGCAGCGCCAGCAGGACCAGGGCCACCGCGACGCAGGCGATCAGCACCCCGAGGTTGAGGTCGATGGAGAGCAGGTAGGCGAGCGCCACCCCCAGCAGGGCCGAGTGGGCCAGGGTGTCGCCGAAGTAGGCCATGCGCCGCCACACGACGAAGGCGCCCAGCGGGCCGGCCACCAGCGCCACGCCCAGTCCCGCCAGCAGCGCCCGCAGCAGGAACTCATCCATGGCCGCTCTCCCGGTCCCGGCACGCCACCGTGTGCACGTGTCCGTCCACGTCGTGGACGTGGTCATGGTGATGGGTGTAGACCGCCAGCGCCGCCGCCTCCCGGGGCCCGAACAGGCGCAGGTACTCGGGGTGCCGGGTGACCGACTCCGGGTGGCCGGAGCAGCAGACGTGGGTGTTCAGGCAGACCACGTGGTCAGTGGCCGCCATCACCAGGTGCAGGTCATGGGAGACCATCAGTACCCCGCAGCCCCGCCGCGCACGCAGCTCGCCGATGAGCCGGTAGAGCTCCGCCTGGCCGGTCACGTCCACCCCCTGCACCGGCTCGTCCAGCACCAGCAGCTGCGGTTTGCGCAGCAGCGCCCGGGCCAGCATCACCCGCTGCAGCTCGCCCCCGGAGACCGACTGCAGCGGAGTGTCGATCACGTGCTCCGCCCCCACCTCGCGCAGCGCCGTGGTCAGGGCGGCGGCGTCGATGCCGCGCCCCGCCAGGCGCAGGAAGCGGCGCACCGTGAGCGGCAGCACCGGGTCCACCGCCAGACGCTGGGGCATGTAGCCCACCCGCAGCCCGGGCCGGCGGGTGACGCGGCCGGCATCGGGCGTGATGAGCCCCAGCAGCACCCGCACCAGGGTGGACTTGCCGGCGCCGTTGGGACCGATGAGGGTGACGATCTCCCCCTCGTTCACCACCAGCGCCACCCGGTCGAGCACGCGCCGGCCGGCGAAGCCGAGCACCACCTCCCGCGCCTCCAGCAGGGGGGTGCTCATTCGCCCTCCCCCTCCGCCGCCTGGCAGCGGGGACAGAGCCCCTGCACCTCCACCAGCGCCTGCTCCACCCGGAAGCGGGTATCGGCGGCGGAGGCGCTGATGCGCCGGTCCAGGGCGTGATCGTGCAGCTCCGCCACCCGTCCGCAGTGACGGCAGATGAGGAACTGGCCGCAGTGGGGCGCGCCGGGCTCGTTGCAGCCGATATAGGCGTTCAGGGAGGGCAGCCGGTGCACCAGCCGTTCCTGCACCAGGAAATCGAGCGCCCGGTAGACCGTGGGCGGGGCGGCGGAGCGGCCGTCGCGGCGGAGCTCCTCCAGCACCGCGTAGGCGCCCACCGGCCGGTGGCTGCGCCAGACCAGCTCCAGCACCCGCCGGCGCAGGGGCGTGAGCCGCAGGCCGCGCTCCCGGCACAGCAGCTCGGCGGAGGCGAGGGCCGCCTCGACGCAGGCATGGTGGTCGTGCCCCCCCGCCGGGAAGAGGCCGGGCTTGCCGTCATCGGTCATGGAACGTCTCCGGGAAGCTTGATTGTTACATTGTAACATTCAACCTCGGGGCACGGCAGCGGAACACCGGGCATTCCGGTGCGGGAGAAGCCAATCCCCCGCTTGCCGTGATGAAACCCGGCGCCCGATTCCTGATAGAATTCCCGTTTCGCGGCAGCGGGCTCCCGCTGCCAGGGGTGAGCAGACAGGATTCCACCATGATCATCATCATGAAGACCTCGGCCGCCGAGCAGGAACGGCAGGCGGTCATCGACAAGATCCGCGAGCTGGGGCTCGAGTGCCATGTCTCCGTGGGCGTGGAGCGCACCATCATCGGCGTGGTGGGCGACGACCGCCACATCCACAAGGAGAAGCTGCGCGCCATGGGGGGGGTGGAGGATGTCATCCCCGTGCTCAAGCCCTACAAGATCGTCGCCCGGGACCACCATCCCGACGACACGGTCATCGACGTGAAGGGCATCCCCGTCGGCGGCCGGACGGTGCAGGTGATTGCCGGCCCCTGCTCGGTGGAGACCAGCGAGCAGATGAACACCGCCGCCCGCATGGTGCGCGAGTCCGGCTGCCGGCTGATGCGCGGCGGCGCCTACAAGCCCCGCACCAGCCCCTACAGCTTCCAGGGTCACGGCGAGCGCGGGCTGGAGCTGCTGCGCGAGTCCGCCGACACCCAGCAGCTGCCGGTGGTGACCGAGCTGATGGACGTGCGCACCCTGGACAAGTTCCTGGAGCTGGGGGTGGAGGTCATCCAGATCGGCACCCGCAACATGCAGAATTTCGACCTGCTGAAGGAGGTGGGGCGCATCAACGTGCCCGTCATCCTCAAGCGCGGCTTCGCCTCCACCATCTCCGAGTGGCTGATGTCGGCGGAGTACATCGCCGCCGGCGGCAACCACAACATCATCTTCTGCGAGCGCGGCGTGCGCACTTTCGAGACCGCCTACCGCAACATGCTCGACGTCACCGCCATCCCCTTCCTGAAGAAGGAGACCCACCTGCCGGTGATCGTCGACCCGAGCCACGCGGGCGGCAAGGCCTGGCTGGTGCCGGCGCTCTCCAAGGCGGCCGTGGCCGCCGGCGCCGACGGCCTGCTGGTGGAGATGCACCCCACCCCCTGCGACGCCTGGTGCGACGCCGACCAGGCCCTCACCCCCGACGAGCTCAAGACCCTCATGGGCGAGCTGGGCGCCATCGCCCGGGCCATAGGAAGGGATATATAGTTCCCAGTAGCCAGTAGCCCGCTACTGGCTACTGGCTACTGGCTACTGAAAACTACAAATAATCCAGCACCAGCCCGGCGAACACCGCCAGGCCGTACCAGTTGTTGTTGAGGAAGGCGGTGAAGCAGCGCACCGGGTCGCGGTCGCGGATGAGCCACTGCTGGTAGAGGGAGAGCCCGGCGGCGACCGCCAGCCCCAGGTAGTAGAACAGCCCCAACTCCGCCTGCCGCCCCACCAGCACCAGGTTCACCAGCATCAGCGCCTGCAGCAGGCCGATGATGGCGCGGTCGGCGCGGCCGAAGAGGATGGCGGTGGACTTCACCCCGATCTTGAGGTCGTCCTCCCGGTCCACCATGGCGTACATGGTGTCGTAGACCACCGCCCAGATGACCGCCGCCAGGAACACGAGCCAGGCGATGGGCGGCACCGCGCCGGTCTGGGCGGCGAAGGCCATGGGGACGGCCCAGCCGAACGCCGTGCCCAGCCCCACCTGGGGCAGGCTGGTGTAGCGTTTGAGGAACGGATAGCCCGCCGCCAGCCCCACCGCCACGAAGGCCAGCGCGATGGTGAGGGGGTTGAGCAGCAGCACCAGGGCGAAGGCCAGCACCACCAACGCACCGAACACCCACAGCGCCTCGCCCGGCGAGACCTTGCCGGTGGCGATGGGCCGGGCGGTGGTGCGCCGGACGTGCGGGTCGAAGTCGCGGTCGGCGTAGTCGTTGATGACGCAGCCGGCGGAGCGCATCACCACCGCCCCCACCGTGAACACCAGCAGCACCCGCAGATCGGGGGCGCCGGCGCCGGCGATCCAGAGCGCCCAGTACATGGGCCAGGCCAGCAGCAGGATGCCGATGGGGCGGTGCAGCCGCATCAACAGGGCGTACTCGGTCAGGCGTTCGCCGGTGTTGTGGAGGGTGAGGCCGGTCATGTTCGGAACGTAATGCAGTCTGTCTCAGCGCAGGACAGGGGCCGGGCGGTCCGTCAGGCGCCGGCGGTTCCGGGCGGATTGTAGCCGAAACCGGCCCGCTTCGCCGCCCGTGGGCAATGTCGGCAGGAACACCTCGCTCACCAGCAGCGGACGCCCATGGACCGAGAAGACCGAGCGCCGGCCCCAGATGGGCGGGCCCGAATCGCTCCCCGTGGCGGCGTGGTAGCCCCCGTCGCCGGGCTGGATGCGCACCAGCTCGAACAGGGTCCGGCGCAGGCTCGGCTGGGCGAACAGCCAGGCGCCGAGGGAACGGTTGCCCAGGTGGTCCAGCCGCCGCTCCCGGCCGCGCAGGGTGGTGGCGGGGATCACGCTGCGGGCGTAGACCCAGGGCTCCCCGTCGCAGCAGAGCAGCACCTCGCGGATCACCGCCCGGCCCCGATCACGCAGCCCCAGCGCGCGCATCTCCCCCCAGTGGGGCCGCCCCCGGCCCTGGGCCAGCACCCGCACCGAGAAGCGCCCGTGACAGGCGCACTGCAGCCGCCGGGTCAGGGAGCCGGGGTCCAGCAGCCAGCCGCGCATGAGCGCCGGAATGGCGTCGCGGGGATACTGGTAGCGCGGCCGCCAGTTCGGTTCGCGGGCGTGGATGAGATGTCGGATGTCGTGGGGCAAGGGAAGCGCCGCATCACTGCAGGAGACACGAACCGGCGATGGCAACAGCCGCCGTACCGGGAAGGAGGAGAGGATACGGGATGGAGCCGGGAACTGACAAGGCGCCGCCCCGGGATTAGCCCGCGGCCCTACTCGTCCATCTGGAACCGGATCCCGGCGGGAATCCGGAACAGCGCATCCTCCAGTTCCACGTTGGCCGCGTTGCAGGGACGGTCGCTGGAGGCCGCATCCCGGAAGTACATGCGAACCTCGCTCCGCTCGCCGCCCTGCTCCTGCACGTTCACCCACATGCCGGGCAGGGAGGTCTCCCGGGAGAGGTAGACGAGGGATTTCTCGCCCGGGAAGCGATCGAGGATATAGACATCATAATCGACCCCCTCCACCGTCGCCGTCCCGCCGTGTTCGCCCCGCTCCCGGACTTCGGCGATCTGCCGGATGAGCCCCCGGCCGGCCAGGCCGCCGCCCAGCAGGCGCCGCGCGCCGGTCGCCTCGCCCACCGCCCAGGTGAACAGCACGCTGCCCCGCTGGATGGAGACCACCTTGCGGGTGTCGGTGGTCACCTCGCTGCGCACCGCGTCGTCCCGGGCCCAGACCTCGGCCGCGATGCCCTCCCCCTCCCCCGCCACGGAGACCAGGGTGCAGTGCAGTGACACCAGTGGTTCGGCCGCCGCAACGGGTGCCGCGAGGGACAGGGCGAGAAGAAGAGGGTACAGCATTCTCATTCGGGGTCATCCCTCGAAGCGGGCGGTCGTGATCCGCGGGTGGGCCGGCGCATCCCGCCTGTATACGGAAGATGCGCCGGGCAGCCCATGACTTATCGCAATGGCGAACCCGGCCTCAGAACCGGTGCACGTAGTTGACCCGCCAGGTGAGCTGCCCATGATCACTGGCCACGCCGGCGTCGTTGGTCTGGGTGACCTCGGGCGCATAGGCCACGGCCATGCCGAGTTGGCTGTGGTCATTGAACGCATAGCCGAACCCCGCCGTGTAGTGACGCTCCACGATGGCCGGGAAGAGGGGATTCAGGTAGGCGCCGGGAATCGGGTTGGTGGCCACGTTCATGCCCAGCCGCACCGTCAGCGCCGGCGTGACCCGGTACTGGCCGCCGAAAGCGAACACGTACTGGTCGTCCCAGTCCTGGTAGAGGGTGCTGTCGAGGCGGGTGCCGGCGAAATCCCCGTTGGCGGGGGTGTCGTCCGCGGTGAAGACCATGCGGAAATCGCTCATGGCGCCGGACCAGTTGATACGGGTCACGTCGGCCGCCAGCATCAGGCGCCCGTTCACCCGCCAGGCGGCGCCGAGGCCGTAGGTTTCCGGCCACTGGAAGTCCTTCACCGTCACCTCGCCGCTCACCGGGATGGTCTGGGTCGCGGTGCCGCCCCCGGTGTCGAAATCGGCGCGGAAGCTGAGCGTGGCGTCACCCGCCTCCAGATCGCTGATGCGGGTCTTGCTGTGGTAGCTGGCGCCCACGGTCAGGCTGTCGTTCACCCGGTAGACCAGCCCCAGCTTGGCGCCGTAACCGATGCCCACCGCCTCGCCGGTGAAGTGGCTGTGGTTGGAGAAGTCGAACCGCGCCCAGTGCACGTCCTGGATCATGCCGCCGCCGATCATGGCGTTGAAGCCGTCCACCATGGTGCCGCTCGCCTCGCCGAGCTGGTGGCTCATGGGATTGACCAGGTCGGCGAACTGGGCGCCGGAGAGGTCCATCTGCAGATCCATGCCCGCCCAGACCAGGTCGAGCTGGGCGGCGAGCCCCAGCCGCTCGCCCACCTCCACGGCTACCGGGAGCATCAGCCGGCCAACGCCCACCTCGCTGCGAATCTCCTGGCCGCTCAGCTGGGTCGGATTGTTCATCATGGACAGGCCGCCGTAGAAGAGGTCCGCGGGATCGTCCGCGCGGCCGTACTCCGTCCCCATGCCGCCCTGGGCCAGTACCGCGGCGCCGTAGGTGATGCCGCCCCGCTTGCGCATGTAGGAGACGGAGGGCATGTAGTAGGCGGTGCCGTCCGACTCGGAACGCGCCCCCGCCGCATCGTAGCGGGATGCGACGTCGGGGCCGAGCACGGTGAGGCCGAGGCCCAATCGATCCAGATCGCCGCCCGGGAGCGAGAGGGTGGCGGGGTTGTTCATCACCGCCGAGTTGCCGGCATCGTAGGCGTATGCGGCGCCGCCCATGCCGCCGGCGCGGGCGCCGTAGGCCTCCATGTTCATGCCGTTGGTGGCCAGCGCCTGGGTCGGCGCCGCGAGGACGGCGGCGAGCGTGGCCGCCACCGGAAAAAGACGTTTCTCCTGCATCACGAATCCCCTCGGTTACAATTCTTTCTGTTTATATATGTATTTGATATGTTTATGGTTTTGATGCCATGCCGCCGACGGTCCGGTAGCGGGCAAAAAGAACCGCGGAGTCTAGCAGCAAGTTCTGCAGGAGTATATTCGCCGCCTCCGGACGCCCCCGGACCCTGTCAGCCCGGGGCGCCCGACCCGGGCCCGGGCCTCCGCCGGGATGTACTAGAGTTAAAGTGGACTGTCAGCAATATAAGAACGAGAAACCAGAATGTTCCGGATCAGCCAGGATGAATTCCGCGCCATCATCCAGCAACTGGACATGGCCATCAGGAATCACGAGGAGTGGTTCAGCTCCCTCAACCGCCAGATGCTCTGCCGACTGCCCTTCGACCAGCGGGATCTCCACGAGAATGCCTACCGCGAATGCCTGTTCGGGCAGTGGCTCTATCAGCACTCACACCCGGCGTTGCGCGACCACCCGGCCTTCGAGTCCATCGAAAAGGAGCATCAGCGCATGCACCAGCTCGCAGCCCGGGTGCTGGTGGCCGCCCAGGAGTCGGGCAGCGCCCAACCCGATGACTATGACCACTTCTCCAACTCCCTGCAGCGCCTGCGGCTGGAAGTCCAGACGCTGAAGCGCGAGCTCGAGACAACCTACTACAACCGCGACAGCCTCACCGGCGCCAACACCCGTGTCGGCATGCTCACCTACCTGCGCGAACAGCTGGAGCTGGTCAAGCGCGGAAGTCAGCAACTCACCATCTCGATGATGGACCTCGACCATTTCAAGACCCTCAACGACGCCCATGGCCACGTCGTCGGGGACCGGGTCCTGGCCGGTGTCGCCCGCTTCCTGCTCGACAACATCCGGCCCTATGATCGCCTGTACCGCTATGGCGGCGAGGAGTTCCTGCTGAGCCTGTCCCACACGGGCGCAGCCGAGGCCCTGACCATGATCGAGCGCCTGCGCAACGGCATCGAGCGGCACGAAATCGTCATCGATGGGGATGAAAGGCTGCAGGTCACCGCGTCCTTCGGCCTGTTCGAGGTGACGGCCGGCAGCTCCATCGAGGAGGCCGTCCATCGCGCCGACCAGGCGCTGTACCAGGCCAAGCTCCTGGGCCGCAACCAGGCCCGGCTGTGGACCGCCGAGCTGGCGGACGGCGCGGTGTGATGAACCAGTGGCGGGATCGTTCCGGCGTGAGGCGATCCCGTCGCGCCCCACCGGAAACCATGCCGGTGCGGAAAACTCAATCGAGGCGGTAATCCCGCTCCCGGAACAACCGGATGCAGGCATCGACCACCCGGGTGTCGAAGCGGATGCCCCGGCCGGCCTGGATCTCTTTCAACGCCGGCTCCAGCCCCAGGGCGGGACGATAGGGGCGGTGGCTGGCCATGGCCTCCACCACGTCTGCCACGGCGAGGATGCGGGCCTCGAGCAGGATCCCGTCGCCCTCCAGGCCCTGCGGATAGCCGCTGCCGTCGAGTCGCTCATGATGCTGCAGGATCATCAGCGACAGGGGCCAGGGCGACTCCACCCCCTTCATGATTTCGTAGCCGACCTCCGGATGCGCCCGGATTACCAGGAATTCGGCCTCCGATAGTGCCCCGGGCCGGGCCAGGTATTCGGCCGGCACGGTGATCTTGCCGATGTCGTGAATCAGGCCGCCGATGCGGATGCCCTCGATACGCTGCCCGTCCAGCCCCATTTCCTCCGCGATGGCGACGGCAAGCGCCGCCACCCGCTGCTGATGGCCGGCGGTGTAGGGGTCGCGCTTCTCCACCGTGAGGGCCACCGCCTCGATGGTCTGCAGCAGCACCTTCTGCAGGGCGGCATTGGCGGCGTCCCGCTCCCGGGCGATGCGCAGCGAGCGCAGGCCGAAGGTGATGTCTCCGGCCAGTTCCTCCATCAGCCCGATTTCCTGGGCATCGAAAGCCTCCGCGTCCGCGGCGTAGACATTCAGCACCCCGTAGGCACGACCCTGATCCAGCAGGGGGACCACCAGGGAGGCATGGAAGCCGTGCGCCAGCGCCATCCCGCGCCAGGGGGCGAAACAGGGGTCGGTCGCCGTATCGCGCACCACCTGGGTCCGGCCGCTGCGGATGGCCGTGCCCGAGGGTCCGGCCCCGAGCAGGCCCTCGCCCCAGTGAATGGCAATCCCGTCCAGGTAGCTGCGATCCCCGTCCGTCCCCGCCGACGCCACGGGCACAATCCGTTGCTCGCCACCCGTTTCCGCCTCGCCGATCCAGGCCAGTCGGTAGCCGCCGGTCTCCACCAGGGTCCGGCAGATCTCCCGGCGGAGCCCGTCCTCGTCCCGGGCCCGCACCAGCGCCTCGTTGCAGGCGCTCAGGGTGCGCAGCGCCCGGTTGGTGCGTCGCAGCGTCTCCTCCGCCCGCCTGCGTCCGGTGATGTCACGCAACACCCCGACGGCGTGCCAGCGCCCGTCCACCTGCAGCGAGGAGACGGAAAGCTCCATGGGAAACTCGGTTCCGTCCTTGCGCAGCGCCTCCAGCTCCAGGGTCTTCCCGATGGCCGCACCGGTGCCATGGGCGGTGAAGGCGGCGAAGGCTTCCCTGTGGGTCTCATGATAGCGCTCCGGCGCCAGCATCCGGTGCAGGTTCCTTCCCAGCACCTCGTGCTCCGCGTAGCCGAAGATCCGCTGGGCGGCGGGATTCCAGTAGGTCAGCCTGCCCCGGTCGTCGATCATCAGGATGGCATCCAGCGCCGACTGGCTGATGCGGCGGAACTTCTCCTCGCTCTCCTCCAGCGCCCGCTCGGCCTGCTTCTGCAGTGTGATATCGGTGGTGAGACCGGCGATGAGTCCGCTGCCGCCCTCGCGCTCGGGCACCGGGAAGCCACGGTCGCGAACCCAGCGCACGGCGCCGTCCGGCCGCACGATGCGATACTCGCTTTCCCACTGCAACGGAGGAAAAGCGGACACCCGCTTCCGGATCGCTTCGCGATCATCGGGATGAATGGCCTCCAGAAACGAGTGCGGGCTGGCGTACAGGCCATCACAGCTGCGCCCGAACACCTGCTCGTAGGCCGGATTCACGTAGAGCACCTGCCCGAGTCCCGGCGTGCCGATCCAGAACACGTCGTCGATGGTCTCGGTAATCAGCCGGAACCGGTCCTCGATGCGCTGCCGGTCGGTGGCGTTGATGCTGGAGCCGATGATCCGGGTAATGCGTCCCGTCTCGTCCCGCACGGGCGTGAGTCGGGTCAGCCACCACCCCTCCTCCCCGTTCACCACCAGGCGTTCCCGGTAGCGCACGGTTTCGCCGGCCTCGAGGCAGCGCTCGTAGTTGGCGCGGAAGGCGGCAGCCTGCAACCCCGAGTGCGCAGGCAGCTCCTCCGGCGCCCGCCCGAGAAAATCCTCGCGCCGAAGTCCGGTGGCATGGGCCACGGCTTCATTCACATCCAGGTAGGTGAAGCGGCCGCTGTCCCCGACCTGGATGACGAACACCGGTGAATCGACCGCGTCTATGATCTGCCGGAAATGCTGCGTGCTGTCCATGCCCATCCATTGTGTGTGCGGCGCCGGGTACGAACCGGGGCGGCCGGGCGGAAACCCCATGAAGGATAGCCCTTCACCGGCTGGGAGGCATCCCGGTTGTGTTTACGGCACCCGCGCCGGGCATGGCCGCTCCGAACACCGGGGCACGGCTCCCACACACGGGAACCGCCGGAAATGCCGCGCCTGTTCCCCACCATAGCTCCACCGCCTCGCCATGGCGCGACGGGGATTCGGCCGGGTCCGGCGACTTCCCGTCCGCGGCCCGGAGTGCCGCGATCTGATTGGAGCCGGCCATAACTGGCACGGGCCGTGACGGCGCGCGCACGGGGATGCCCGCGGCGGCGGTGGAAACGGACTGTGGAAGGGGTCTGATGCCGGCGGGGCCGTGGAATAGCCCGCCGCGGATGCGTGTCCCGCTCCCTGGGTCGGCAGGTTGCCATGACCTATCCATGTCGTTCCTGTGGTTGGGCAAAGCCTGGGCGCTGGATGCGCGCCAGGCAAGGACCGCGGGGCGGACCGCGCGGGACCAACCCTCCCTACGGGACCAGGCGGGTGAAGACCACCGGGTCGTCCCACTCCAGCAGAACGCCTTCGCGCTCCGAGGTCAGCAGTTCCATCTGCTCCGCGCTGAGCGGCTGCAGCACCACGTCGTCATCCTCGGTCACACTGCCCGGAAGGCGGCCCTCCTCCACCAGCCGTTTGAACTTCCCGGGATCGGGGCGCCAGACGATGACCTGGTTGCCCTCCTTCTCCACCCGGGCCCAGAGGTAGCGCCCAGGCTCGCCCTCCGCCTCCAGGTTGCCGAACGTCCAGCCGGCGGAGCGCCGCAGCTGCACGGTGTAGGACTCCATCGCGAGACGCCCCCCGGACTCCTCCACCCAGCCCACCTCGAGCAGCCCCTGCGCCGGATTCACCACCCGGATGGTCACCGCGCCATCCTTGTGAATCCAGGTTCCCGCCCACGCCTCTTCGGGCAATGCAACGGGATCCTCGCCGAGGGGCTGCAGGGTCGCGACCGTGCTGCATCCCGTCGCCAGCAGCAGCCAGGCCAACAAAGCCGGAAACAGACGCGGTTTCATCATCCACCTCCCTGTTCACTGCCGAGCGGGATAACGCCACTCATCGTCGCCGGAGGGCGGCGCGTGCTCGCTCCGCTCGATACGGTCGCGGTAGCCTTCAAAATCGCGATCGGTCTCGTCCTCCTCATCGCGAACCCGGTCCTGCCGGCGCTCCGGTTCCCGGGCACGATCGCGATCGGCATCCGGAGCAGGGTGCGGATCCCGCGCACGCTCCCCGGGCCGGCGGTCACGATCACCGGCACGGTCGCCGTCCCGGGTGCGGCCCGACTCCCGATCCCCGCTCCCATCCCGCTCCCGGTCATAGTCCCGCTCCCGGTCATAGTCCCGGTCCCGGTCGTAGTCGCGGTCCCGGTCCCGGTCGTAGTCGCGGTCCCGATCCCGGTCGTAGTCGCGGTTGCGATCCCGCCACCAATCGGGATAACGCTCCCGCTCCAGCCGGTGACGCTCGTCGTCATGCCGCCGCTGCAGCCAGGGCGGCAGCCGGTCCGGACGATGCCAGGGGCCCACATGGCGCTTGCTGCGCTCCCACAGGCCGCGATGCTCCCGGTAGTAGTAGTCGTCCCACCAGTAGAGACCGGGATACCCCACCACCCAGTAGAGATCCAGCCTGGGGTCGTAGTCGAGGTACATCCCGTCCCAGTTGCGGTAGCGATGGCTCCGCTCCGGCTCCACCACGGCACAGGCGCCCAGGGCCAGAACGGCGGCCAGCACCAGGATCGCTGAAATCAGTCTGAGGTTGCGCATGGAAGGATTCCTGCCGGCAGCTGCGGCGGGCGCCTGCGGCCTGCCCCTGATCCCAAGCTAGACCCTCGCCCCGGCCTGCGCAAGGAGCACCGGGCGCGATCGCCGCGGGTGAACGAACCGGGCCACCGGGTTGTCACAGGGGATATGGACCGGACGGACCGGTACAGGGAGGCATGCGGATGGGCGGTTACAACGGCATGGGCGGGTTCGGCTGGGGTTTCGGCGGTCCGCTCATGATCCTGGTCTGGATCCTGCTGTTCGCGGGCATCGTCGTGCTGGTGAAATGGCTCGTCACGGGCAATCGCGGCGGCCCGCCGGCCGCCGGCCGCACCGCGCTGGAGATCCTCGAGGAGCGTTACGCCCGGGGCGAGATCGATCGGGAGGAGTACCGGCAGAAACGCGAGGACCTTGAGCGCGGGGTGTAGCGGGCGCCGGGCCGTGGCCGCTGACATGCCCCTCTCAGCGCCGGGAACGTGGCCCCCGGCCGTACCCCGCCCCGCTCATGGCTCAGGGCGAGGAGATATCCCAGAAGGTGCTGTTCCAGTCCGGCCGGCGCGGGAACCGGGGAATGCCCCGATCGGCGGACTCGATGGTGGCCGCACCGATGCGGGGCGGGGGCAGCGGGGTCCGCGCATCGTCCTGCCGCTCCTCGGCGGTCGGCATTGCCGGGGTGTCGGCGCGGGTCATGGGCGCGCTTTCCCCCTCGTCCTTCTCCATGGCGGCGCAGCCGCCCATGGCCACGACCGCCGCCACCAGGGCCGGGAAAAGAACGGCCGGCAGCCGCAGCATGGCCGGGCCGGGTTCCGCCGGGCGTGTCGCATCGAATCGGCCTTGAGTCCGCATCATCCGCTCCTCCGTCTGCACAAGTTTCACTGCCGCCTCCACCCCCGCCGTCAGGGCGACGAGATGTCCCAGAAGGTGTCGCCCCAACCGGGCCGCCGGGGGAATTCGGGCACCGCCTCGCCACAGGCCCGCAGGGCGGACAGGGCCAGCTGCTGCGCCTCGTAGGCGGCGTCCTGGGCGCTGCGGGTGTGGGAGGCCAGGCTCGAGGCACTCTCCGAGATCCCGGCCCGGGCCGTCTCAATCATCGACCGCAGCCAGCCGGCCGAGGGATCGCCTTCCCGGGTCAGGCCGGTGAAGTTCATTCCGGTCAGGAAACCGCCGGATTCGCGGCCCAGGCCGAACACGGCCGCACGGGCCCGGTCCATGGCATCACTGTAACCGGTGAAGTTGATGGGAATGCCCCGCATCTCCCGATCGAAGACGGCGCTCTTGGCCTCCTCCATGGCCCGGCGGCCGTCGGCCACCTGCACCGGGACCCGCCGCGCCTCCGCCTGCCACGCCGCGACGATGTCGCCCATCTCCGCCGCGGAATAGGTGTCGTCGTAGCGGGAGAAGGCGGGATAGGCCGCACGCAGCTCGCCCATGATGTCGGCGATGTCCTCGACGCTCTGCCCCACCTCGTCGGCCACCTCCTTGGCCGCGTCGATGTAGCGGGTGAACCGCGCCAGGTTGCCCTGCTCATCCCAGGCCTTGTTCATCAGCTCCGTGAGCTCGGCCCGGGCGGACAGCAGCCGGTTGGTGGCCTCCCGCAGCCGTTCCGCAACGGCTTCCATCTCGCCCAGCGCATTGAGGGCGTACTGCAGCGACGCGTAGGCCTCCTCGGCCTGCCGCGCATGCTCCTGCGCGTATCCCCGCTGCTCGCTCACCCGGCCGGCCAGGTTCTCCTCCGCGGCCGCCGGGCAGTCGCCCCGACTCTCCACCAGCCGCCCTGCATTTTCCGCGCGCTCGGCCGCCTCCCGGGCGACGGCGATGTTCTGCCCCGCCTGGTAGGGCGTGAGGGCCTGCGCCGCCGCGCCCTCGTCCAGGGTCGCGCAGCCGGCCAGGGCCGCGGCCAGGCCGAGGACCAGCACGCCCCCGGCAATCCGCGCCACCTGCCTGCTGATCTGCCCGAACATGATCTCCCCCTCCGGGAAGCCGGGTTCAGAACCGGTAGGTGATGCCGATTCCGAACTCGGCGCGGTCGGCCTTGAACTCCGGCTGGCTGGCGTCGTAGCGGCTCTTGGTGTAGTAGGCGTCGGCCGTCCAGCTGCGGTCGATCTGCCACAGCAGCTCGGCGCCGTAGCGGGTGATGTCCTGGTCGGTGCGCCCGGGTGGCGCGATGAAGCCGACGAAGCCGTCGTAGTCCCGGTTGTCCCGGCTCACCTCGAGCCCCAGCCACAGCGGTCCGTACAGGTGGCTCTCGAAGCGGCCGGTGAAGATGTTGGCGTCGTACTCGAAGTTGCTGCCGTCGGCATTGTTGACCGCGCGGGTATAGGAGACGCTCACCGACCGCAGCCGATCGTCCCAGTAGTAGGTCGCCGACAGCCCGAAGGCGTGGCGGGTGGCGTCGCGGTCATCCAGGGTCGGGTCGGGAAACTCCACCTCGAAGTCGTCCCGGCCATAGGTGTAGCTGGCACCGATGGTCAGATCCGGGCGCGGGTTCACCGCGGCCTTGAGCTTGAGGTCATGGCTCTTGAGACCACCGGCGTGCACCGGCAGCCATTCGCGGCGGAAGCCGTAGGAGATGCCGACCTGGGCGGGCATGCCGTTGGCCAGCCGGAAATGGCGCAGGGCGAACAGGCTGGGGTTCAGGGCGATCAGGTCGTACTGCTCCGGCGGATCGTAGGCCGGGTTCGGCGTTCCGGTCTCGCTGTAGGCGAGCCGGTCCAGCGTCAGCGCGACACCCGCGGTCCAGTCGGCGGACTGCACCAGGCGGTAGGTGGCATCGAGGGAGATCCCGCCAAAGGCGCTCTCGCGCTCACCCGAGAAGAAGGTGGCATCGGGCGCCAGCGGCACGTTGTCGTTGTGGCCGACGAACAGCCGGATGGATGCGTCCCAGGGACGCATCTCCGGCAACCCGGCCTCCGGCTCGGGGCCCGCCGAGGGACTCTCGAAATCCGCCAGGGCGGCGGCAGGGCAGAACAGGCCGATGCAGCAGACGGCCGACAAGGCGTGATGTCGCATGGTACCCCCCTCCATCGAGCCTGAGCCGTACCGGTGACCGGTGCCGTCCAGGCCAGAGCCCGTCAAGGATTCTTCGCCAACATCCTGGCTGCAGGCGACGGCCTCTCACGCGCTGGTGACCTTGTCAGCGTCTGTTTACCTGTCCGTGGACATGATGACCACACAAACAGCCTGCTATTGTTCTTCTAGTCGACAATCAATCCCCTGGCAAGGTATTTATCCGCCGCGATTTATTGCCCAAACAACCAGTTACCGCTGTCGGCGGTCAGCAGCTCCGCGCCGCTCTCCAGCCCGCCATCCACCACCTCCGCCAGGCAGAGGTCCCGGTCACCGGAGTCGAACCGCGCCTCCACCCGGCAGTCGAGCCAGCCGGGAGTGTTCTCCAGCAGGGGGGAGCCGGTGACGGGGGACAGGCCATGGGTGAGCCCGGCGAGCTTGTCGATGTCGCGGCCGGTGCGGGTGCCGAAGCGCCAGGCGCGGTCGAACTGGTCCGGGGCGAGGAGGTGCAGGGCGAAGGCGCCGGATGCCTGCACCAGGCCGGCGGTGTGGTGGTGACGGGCCAGCGCGATCACGACCCGGGGCAGCCCGGGGATGATGGAGGCCCGGACCACGAAGCTGGCGACGAGGCCGCCGCGGCGCCCGCCGGCCTGCGCGGTGACCAGCCACAGCGGCGGATCGATGCGCTCGAAGAGCGACTGGATGCGGTCGGGATCCATGGACGGACCCGGGTTCGCGCCGGTCCCGACTCGTCACGGACCGGCGTTCGCCTCCAGCCAGCCGCTCACCGCCGCCAGCAGGGCGTCGTCCCGGCCGTCGAAGAAGTGGTTGGCGCCGTCCACCTGCTGCCGGGTGTAGGCATCGTTGCCCGCCTGCGCCGCGGCGGCGGCGCGCAGGCCCGCGCTGCCCACCACGTCCTCAAGGTCGGCGCTGCCGTAGAGGTCGAGCACCGGCAGGGTGATCCGCGCCAGCGAGCGGGCGTTGTCGGTGCGCCCGGGGCGGGTCGCGCCGGCGCCCATGCCAATGCCCACGAAGGCGGCCACGCCGCGATCGCCGCCGGCCAGGTAGTCGCTGGCCATGGCCGCGCCCATGCTGTGGGCCACCACCACGACCGTCCCGTAGCCCCGCTCCTTCAGGTAGGCGATGCCGGCGTCCAGGCGCGGGGCCACCTCGTCCATCAGCGGCAGGTAGTCCTCGCCGGCGGCCTCGTTGCCGAGGATGGGCAGTTGCAGGGAGAGGGTGGTCCAGCCGTGCTCGGGGAGCCGGGCGCGCAGCGGCTGCACCACCTGGGGCCAGTCGGGGTGGGCGCCGATGCCGTGCAGCACGATGGCGGCGCGGGAGGCGCCGTCGGCCTCGGTGAGGATGCCGAGGAAGGGGGTGGCGCCCGCCTCCAGCCGGATCGCCTCGCCGTCGATGAGGGCGTCGACGATCTGGTCGGCCCAGCGCTGCTCCTTGGCCAGGTCGCTGGCCATTGCGCAGGGTGCTGCGAGCAGGGCCAGCAGGCCGAGCAGGGGCATCAGGACACTTTTATGGTGCATGGGGGTTTCCTCCATCGGGGTCTCGCGTCGGAGCGCGCTGTTGCTCTTGTAATGGTATCGGCCCGGATGCACGGGCCCCTGGTGGCATAGGTTATGCCGGGCCGGGACCGGAAAGGCAAGGGCTCACACGCCGCCGTAGCGGGTGCCGTCGCCGAGCCAGCGGCGCACCAGGGGCGCGGCCCGGTCGGGGTGGCGCGCGAGCAGATCCCCGGCGGCCCGCGCCACCCGGTCGAGCAGCGGACGGTCGCGCAGCACGTCGGCGATGCGGAAGTTGAGCATGCCCGTCTGGCGGGTCCCGAGCAGCTCGCCGGGGCCGCGGATTTCGAGATCCTTGCGCGCGATGAGGAAGCCGTCGCCGGAGTCGCGCAGCACCTGCAGCCGCTCCCGGGCGGTCCCGGTCAGCGGGGCGTGGTACATGAGCACGCAGTGGCTGGCCGCCGCGCCGCGCCCCACCCGGCCGCGCAGCTGGTGCAGCTGGGCCAGCCCCAGTCGCTCGGCGTTTTCGATGATCATCAGCGTGGCGTTGGGCACGTCCACCCCCACCTCGATGACGGTGGTGGCCACCAGCAGCTGGGTCCCGCCCGCCTGGAAGGCGGCCATGGCCGCCTCCTTCTCCGCCGGCTTCATGCGCCCGTGCACCAGCCCCACCCGCAGGTCGGGGAAGGACTCCACGAGCTGGCGGTGGGTCTCCTCGGCGGCCTGGCACTGGAGCGCCTCGGACTCCTCGATCAGGGTGCAGACCCAGTAGGCCTGGCGCCCCTCCCGGCACACCGCCCGCACCCGCTCCATCACCTCCTCGCGGCGGGTGTCGGGCACCACCACGGTGGTCACCGGGGTGCGCCCCGGGGGCAGCTCGTCGATTACCGAGACATCGAGATCGGCGTAGGCGGTCTGGGCCAGGGTGCGGGGAATGGGCGTGGCGGTCATGATGAGCTGGTGGGGACTGAGGCGCCCGCGCTTGCCCTTCTCGTGCAGGGCCAGGCGCTGGTGGACGCCGAAGCGGTGCTGCTCGTCCACCACCACCAGCCCGAGGTCGGCGAAGCGCACCTCGGCCTGGAACAGGGCGTGGGTGCCCACCACCACCCGGGCCGTGCCGTCGGCCATGGCGGCGATCACCGCCTCCCGCGCCTTGCCCTTGAGCCGCCCGGAGAGCCAGGCGCAGGCGACGCCGAGGGGCTCCAGCCAGGCGCTGAAGTTGCGGAAGTGCTGCTCCGCCAGAAGCTCGGTGGGGGCCATCACCGCCGCCTGCCGCCCACCCTCCACCGCGGCGAGCACGGCGGCGGCGGCCACCACCGTCTTGCCCGAGCCCACGTCCCCCTGCACCAGCCGCAGCATGGGGTGGGGCTGCCCCAGGTCGGCGGCGATCTCCCCGTTGACCCGGGCCTGGGCCCCGGTGAGGGTGAAGGGCAGGCCCTCCAGGAAGCGCCGGCGCAGGGCGCCGTCGCCGCCCAGCACCGGGGCCCGGCGGGCGCGCACCACCGCGCGCAGCTGGCGCAGGCTCACCTGGTGGGCCAGCAGCTCCTCGAAGGCGAGCCGCTGCTGGGCGGGATGGCGGCCCGCGGCCAGCTCCTCCAGGGGCGCGTCGGGCGGCGGCCGGTGCACGTAGGCCAGCGCCGCGGCCAGGGGCGGCAGCCGGTAGCGGCGCAGCAGTTCCAGGGGCAGCAGCTCCGCCACGGCCTCCTGCTCCAGCCGCGGCAGCACCTGGTCCACCAGGCCGCGCAGGCGCGCCTGGGTCACCCCCTCGGTGACCGGGTAGACGGGGGTCAGGCGGTCCTCCACCGGAATCGGCGCATCGGCCGCCACCTTGCGGTACTCGGGATGGACCATCTCCAGGGCGTGGGGGCCCTGGCGCACCTCGCCGTAGCAGCGCAGGCGCGCGCCGCGGGTGAGCGCCGTCTTCTGGGCGCCGGTGAAATAGAAGAACCGCAGGGTGAGGAAGCCGGTGCCGTCATTGATGCGCACCAGCAGGCTGCGGCGGCGGCCGAAGACCACGTCGGCCACCTCGACCTCCCCCTCCACCACCGCGGTGTCGCCGTGGCGCAGGCTGCCCAGCGGGCGCACCCGGGTGCGGTCCTCGTAGCGCAGCGGCAGGTGGAAGAGCAGATCCTGCACCGTGACCAGCCCAAGCCGCTCCAGACGGCGGGCGAACGCCTCCCCCACCCCCTTGAGGCGGGTCAGGGGCTGGCTGGCGAGGTCGGGGGGCCGCTCCGGGCTGGCATCCATGGAAGAAAGTGTATGCCAGCCGGGCGCCGCGCAGAAACCGGCGTTTGACCTGGCGTGCTACCATCCCTGCCCCATGGGCCCCTCCTCCTTCAGCCGCTGGTTCGAGGCCGCCGCGGTCTACCGTGACCGGCGCATGCTGGCGATCCTGCTGCTGGGCTTCTCCAGCGGCCTGCCCCTGGCGCTGAGCTTCCAGACCCTGTCGGTGTGGCTCACCGAGAGCGGCGTGGACAAGACCGCCATCGGCCTGTTCGCCCTGGTGGGGCTGCCCTATACCCTCAAGTTCCTCTGGGCGCCGCTCATGGACCGCCTGCCGCTGCCGCTGTTCGGCCGCCTGGGGCGGCGCCGCGGCTGGGGCATCGCCACCCAGCTGGCGCTGATGGGCGCGGTGCTGGGGCTGGGCGCCAGCGACCCGGCGGCGGACCCCTGGCTCACCGCCGCCCTGGCCATGGGGGTGGCGTTCTGCTCCGCCAGCCAGGACATCGTGGTGGACGCCTACCGGGTGGACATCCTCGAGGAGCGCAGCTACGGCGCCGGGGCGGCCACCATCGTGCTCGGCTACCGGATGGGCATGCTCGTCTCGGGGGCCGGCGCGCTCTATCTCGCCGACTGGTTCGGCTGGCAGGCTGCCTACACCGCCATGGCGGCGCTGGTGGCCGTGGGCATCGCCACCCTGCTGCTGAGCCCCGAGCCCCGCGCCCCGGAGCCGGAACCGGCGCCCGCCGGCACGCCCGGGCGCCGCCACTGGCTGCGGGAGATGGTGGTGGATCCCTTCGCCGATTTCATGCGCCGACCTGAGTGGTTGCTGATCCTGCTCTTCATCCTGCTCTACAAGTTCGGCGACGCGGTGGCGGGGGTGATGTCCAACCCCTTCTACATCGAGATGGGGTTCAGCAAGTCGGAGATCGCCAGCGTCAGCAAGATCTTCGGCCTCGGCGCCACCATCGCCGGCGGCTTCCTGGGCGGCGTGGTGGTGAGCCGGATGGGGGTGATGAAGAGCCTGCTGGTATGCGGCTTCCTGCAGATGGCCTCGAACCTGATGTTCGTGGTGCAGGCGCAGGCCGGCTACCACCTGGGCCTGCTCACCCTCACCATCGGACTGGAGAACCTGAGCGGCGGCATGGGCACGGCGGCCTTCGTGGCCTATCTCTCGGGACTGTGCAACCCCGCCTACACCGCCACCCAGTACGCCCTGCTCTCCTCCTTCATGGCCTTCGGCCGCACGGTGCTGGCATCCTCGGGCGGCTGGCTCGCCGAGCGCCTGGACTGGGTGCTGTTCTTCCTGCTCAGCACCGCCGCGGCGCTGCCCGGACTGCTGCTGCTCGCCTGGCTGATGGGTCGCGCGCCGCGGCCGCGGGCGGCCGCACCGTGACCGCGTGCCGACTCGCCCCCCGGGGCCGCCGGGCGGGCCGGGAGGGTGAAGCAGTACACAACTCGGGGCCGCCAGGCCCACTGGGACTTGCCAGGGCTCCGCCTTCCTGCTGTCATGCAATTCCGGGAACCTGACCGGCACCCTGCGAGCCGAGGAGACAAGGATGCGCCGAAATCCCCTCACCGCCCTGGGCGGGCTTCTGCTGATGGCCGCCGCCGGCGCCGCGGCGTCGGCGGAACTCGCCAGCACGCTGGACGATCAGCGCGAAGTGGCGGTGACCATCTACAACAACGACCTGGCCCTGGTGCGCGACCGCCGCGAGGTGACGCTGCCCGCCGGCGCCGGCCGGCTGGCCTGGGGCGAGGTGAGCGCGCGGCTGCAGCCGGAGACGGCGCTGCTGCGCGACCTGGACCACCCCGAGGGTTTCCGGGTAGTGGAGCAGAACTTCGACTTCGACCTGCTGACACCGGAAAAGCTGCTGGAGAAATACGTGGGGCGGCAGGTGGAGGTGGTGCGCACCCACCCCACCACCGGGGCGGAGACCCGGGAGCCGGCGGAGGTGCTGAGCGTGGCGGGCGGGGTGGTGCTGCGGCTCGGGGATCGCATCGAGACCGGCGTGCCCGGCCGGCTGGTCTTCCCGGGCGTGCCCGGGAACCTGCGCGAGCGCCCCACCCTGGTGCTGGACCTGGAGTCCGGCGCCGCCGGAGCGCGGCGCCTGGAGCTCGCCTACCTCACCGGCGGACTCGGCTGGCAGGCCGACTACGTGGCCGAACTCAACACCACCGATGACGCCCTGGACCTGAACGGCTGGGTCACCCTCACCAACACCAGCGGCACCGGCTACCGCGACGCCCGCCTCCAGCTGGTGGCGGGCGACGTGAACCGGGTGGCGCCGGAGCGCGGCCCGCAGCTGCGGCGGACGTTGGCCATGGCTGCCGCCCCGGCCCCGGAGATGGCCGAGGAGGCGCTGTTCGAGTACCACCTCTACAGCCTCGATCGCCCCACCACCCTGGCCGACAACCAGACCAAGCAGGTGGCCCTGCTGGGCGCGGAACGGATCCCGGCGCGCAAGGAGTACCTCCTCGAGGGCCAGCCCTATTACTACCGCGGCGGCTACGGCCAGATCGGCGACAAGCTGAAACCGGCGGTCTACCTCGAGTTCGACAACCGCGAGGCGGCGGGGCTCGGCCTGCCCCTGCCGCGCGGCGTCATCCGCATCTACAAGCAGGACAGCCGCGGCCAGCCCCAGTTCGTGGGCGAGGACCGCATCGACCACACGCCCCGCGACGAGACCGTGCGGCTGCGCCTCGGCCAGGCCTTCGACATCACCGCCGAGCGGGTGCAGACCGACTACCGGCGCCTGCCCGGGCGCAGCAAGGAGGAACAGGTGTTCGAAACCGCGTTCCGCCTCACCCTGCGCAACGCCAAGGAGGAGGCGGTGACGGTGAAGGTGCGCGAACCGGTGCCGGGCGACTGGACGCTGGTGGAGGAGTCCCACCCGCACACCAGGACCGCGGCCCACACGGCGGAGTGGTCGCTGCCGGTGCCGGCCCGCGGCGAGGCGGTGCTGACCTACCGGGTGCGCAGCCGCTGAATCGGCGACCGCAACTCCGGCAACCAGAGAGCAACGGGAGAACGACGATGCGCAAGGCGCTGGTGGTGGATGACTCGCGGCTGGCCCGGGTGAGCCTCAGCCGCATGCTGGAGAGGCGCGGGTTCGAGGTGGACGGGGTGGAGTCGGGCGAGGAGGCGCTGGCCTACCTGGAGACCCACACGCCCGAGGTGGTGTTCATGGACTACATGATGCCGCAGATGAGCGGCCACGAGGCCACCCGCGCCATTACCGGCAACCCCGCCACCGCCAGGGTGCCGGTGGTGATGTGCACCTCCCAGGACACCCCCGAGGACCGCGCCGAGGCCGAGCGCAGCGGCGCCCGCGGCTTCATCACCAAGCCGGCCAGCGACCAGGACCTGGACGAGGTGCTGGCGCTGCTCTCCACCGCACCGGCGGCCCCCGCGCCCGCCGCGGCGGAACCGGCTCCCGCGGCGCCGGCGGCGGACCTCGAGGCCACGGTGCGGGCGACGGTGGAACGCCTCGGCGCCACCCTGGACGAGCGCCTCGAACAGGCCCTCGCCGTCCGTGCGGCGGCCATCGAGGAGAGCACCCGCACCCTCGCCGCCCGGGCCGCGGCGGAGGTGGAGAAGCGGATGCGGGAGTCGATCGACGGCCTCCAGCACCGGGCCGTTCCCGACGGCGCCGACCTGCTGGCCGGGCTGGATCTGGAGGGCCGCATCGCCAGCCAGGTCGGCACCGCCCTGGAGCAGGCGGGCGCCGGTCTCGCGCAAGAGGTGTTGGCCGATCCCCGCCTGGGCGCAATGGTGACCGAGGCGGTGGATACCCGGCTCCAGTCCCTGCACGGCGAGGTGGTGGAGGCGGTGCTGGCCGACCCGCGCCTGCGGCCGGCCGACCCCCCCGTCCGGCAGCCCCCGGACATGGAGGCCCTGCTGGCGGACCCGCGCCTGGGCGCGGCGGTGGCCGACGAGGTGAGCACCCGCCTCCAGTCCCTGCGCGGCGAGGTGGTGGAGGCGGTGCTGGCCGACCCGCGCCTGCGGCCGGCCGACACCGCCGTCCAGGAGCCGCCGGATCTGGACGAGCTGCTGGCGGACCCGCGCCTGGCCCAGGCCATCGCCACCCGGGTGGAGTCGCAACTGGCTGATCAGGCGCAGGAGCCGGCCGGGGAAACCCCGGCGGCAGCGGCGGACATGGAAACGCTGCAGGCCGCCGTGGCCGGCGCCCGCCGGCAGGCGGGTGTGGCCCTGGGCGCGGCCCTGGTGGCGCTGGCTCTGCTCGTCGTCAGCTGGATCGCCTGAGCCGGGAGCGGAAGATGGGTATCGGCCTCATCGTCATCGGCGACGAAATCCTCTCCGGCAAGCGCCGGGACAAGCACCTGGCGCGGACCATCGAGCTGCTGGACAAGCGCGGCCTCGAGCTCGCCTGGTGCCGCTACGTGGGCGACGACGGCGAACTCCTCACCCGCACCCTGATGGAGACCATGGCGAGCGGCGACATCGTCTTCAGCTGCGGCGGCATCGGCGCCACCCCGGACGACCGGACCCGCCAGTGCGCCGCCCGCGCCGAGGGGGTGGCCCTGGTGCGCCACCCGGAGGCGGTGGCGGAGCTGGAGGCGCAGTTCGGCGCGGAGGCCTACCCGCACCGGATCCTGATGGCCGAGCTGCCGGAGAACGCGCGGCTCATCCCCAACCCGGTCAACCGGGTGCCGGGCTTCAGTCTCGGCGATCACCACTTCCTGCCCGGTTTCCCGCAGATGGCCTGGCCCATGCTGGAGTGGGTGCTGGACACCCGCTACCCCCACCTGCACCGGGACACCCCCGCGGTGGAGCAGGCCCTGTGGGTACTCGACACCAGCGAGAGCGCCCTGCTGCCGGTGATGGAGTCCGTCATCGCGGCCCACCCGGACACCCGGCTCTACAGCCTGCCCCATATCGCCCCGGATGGGCGGCGGCACATCGAGCTGGGGCTGCGCGGCGAGGCGGCGGCGGTCGGCGCGGCGATGGCGCAGCTGCGCGCCGGGCTGTCAGCCGTCGGCGTGACCTGCCACGACACCCTCCCCCCGGATCGCCGCCACGACGCGACGGGCTGAACCGTCCGTCCCGGGTCGCCGGGAGGGGACGAGCCCGCGCCGGCTCACCGGCGGGATCACTCGACCGGCTCGATCCGCAGGCCCTCGATGTCGTGGCGCAGGGTGAAGTCGATGGGCACCCGCCGGGCGATGGTCTCCTTGATGCGGTAGGCATCGTACTCCGGCGTGTCGGGACGCAGGCGCAGGGCGCGCACGGGGATGGCGGGGTCCTCGCGGGTGGCGCCGGCCAGTTCCTCCAGCTTCACCACCGGGATGAGCTCGCCCTCCAGCAGCCGCTCGTAGGCGCGGTACATGCTGGCCTCCTCGCCGTCATGGATGAAGGTCAGGTGGTGCCAGCGCCCGGGCGGCTTGAGGTAGCCGATGATGGGTCCGATGCCCTCGATGTTGTGGTCGAGCCCGGTGAATTCCTGGGCGATCCAGACCCGCAGCCGCTTCTCCTCCAGGGAGACGGTGAAGGTGCCGAGCCGCTTCTGCTCGGGAAGGTAGATGTAGACGGAGTTCTGCAGCTCCTTCAGGTTCAGAAAGTCGAGCATGGACAACCCCTTGCGACGGCCGTGGCGGACCCCGGTGCCCGCACCCCAATGTTAGTGTAGTGCAGCCCGGGCCCGGTGCCGCATCCACGCCCACAATGGTGCAGCACACCCCGCGGTGGCGACAGCGACGGAGTTCTCACCCCGGGCGGGTTTCCTCCACCGGGCGCAAAACACCCCTCAGGGCTTGTGGGGCCAGGCCTGCCAGCGCGGGATGCCCTCCGCGTCCAGGGGCGGGTAGTCGATGCCATGCGCGCGGCAGTGGGCGGCCACGTCCGGGTAGCCCCACTCGAACAGGGTCCGCCCGTAGCGCTCCGGATCGAGCCGGACGGCGGCATAGAGCCCCGCGGCCTCGCGCTGGCGCTGCGCCTCGTAGAGCAGCAGGGCGGTGGCCACCGAGACATTGAGGGAGGTGACCATGCCCAGCATCGGGATGGTGACCAGGCTGTCGGCCAGGGCCAGGGCCGCGGGGCTCACGCCAGGCAGTTCCGCGCCCATGAGCAGGGCGGTGGGGCCGGTGTAGTCCAGCGTGCGGAAATCCACCGACGCCGGCCCGGGGTGGGCGGCCACCACCCGGCAGCCCGCTGCCCTGACCCGGTCGATGGCCGCCGCCACGCCGGGATGCTCCACCACCGGCACCCAGCGCCGCGCACCGGCGGCGCTGGTGGCCTTGCGGTGGACATAGCCGCGCGCCTTCACCGCGTGCACCTCCGCCACGCCCACCGCGTCGCAGCTGCGCAGGATGGCGGCGATGTTGTGGGGCTTGTGGACCTCGTCGAGCACCACCAGCAGGTCCGGCTGGCGCCGATCGAGAACGGCCCGCAGCCGCCGGTAGCGCTCCGGCGTCACGGCCGGCTCAGGCGCCCGTCACCAGCACCGCGTCCATCTCCACCGCCGCGCCCTTGGGCAGGGACGCCACGCCGATGGCCGCGCGGGCCGGGTAGGGTTCCTGGAAGTAGCGCGCCATCACCTCGTTGACCAGGGCGAAGTGGGCGAGATCGGTGAGGAAGATGTTGAGCTTCACCACGTCGGCCAGGCTGCCGCCGGCGGCCCGGGCCACCGCCTGGAGGTTGTCGAACACGCGCGTGATCTGCGCCTCCATCCCCCCGTCCACCAGCGCCATGGTCCGCGGGTCGAGGGGAATCTGGCCGGAGAGGTAGACGGTGTCGCCCACCCTGACCGCCTGGGAGTAGGTGCCGATGGCCTGGGGCGCCTCGGGCGTGCTGATCACTTCACGGGCCATGAAAGTCTCCTGTCGTCTCGGGTAACGGGGATGTACGCTCTGCCACAGAGGTCACGGAGAACACCGGTTCGCTCAGGGAAACAAGCCGGCTGATCACCCACCCGGGCAGCTCCGCCCGGGGTAAACGGGCGGAGCTGTCTCCCACCAGTGCGATGCTCCGTGATCTCCGTGTCCTCTGTGGCAAATGGGAACGGCTTCAGTCGCGGCCCTTGCGGTTCTCCTTGTCCTTGCGCCGGCTGTCGCGGAAGGTACCGGTGCGCTGGATGCGGGCCACCGAGCGGTTGGCGCGCAGGCGGCGCATGATGCGGGCCAGGTGGCGGCGGCTGCTGACCGAGAGGACGAAGGTGATGGTGCTGTAGCGCCCGTCGCGCTCCTCCATGGAGACGTTGTCGATGTTGGAGCCCTCCGCGGCGATGGCGGCGGCCAGTGTCGCCAGCGTGCCGCGCTGGTTGGCCACGTCCACCCGGATCTCGGCGGCGAATTCCCCCTGCACCGGATCCTCCCACTGCACCTCGAGCCACTTCTCGGGGTGGTCGCGATACTCGGCCACGTTCTTGCACGTCTCCACGTGGATGGTGATGCCGCGCCCGGCGCTGACGAAGCCGATGACCGGATCGCCGGGGATGGGCCGGCAGCACCTGGCGAAGTTCACCACCATCCCCTCCGTGCCGCGGATGGCCAGCGGCCGGGTGGGTGAAGGCGCGGCGGGCTCCCCGGCCTCTCCCTCCCCTTCGCCCGCGGGCACGAGGCGCCGGGCCACGAACAGGGCCATGCGGTTGCCGAGCCCGATATCCGCCAGCAGCTGGTCCAGGTTCTCGAGCTTGAACTCGGCCAGCACCCCCTCCACCCGCCCCGCGGGCAGCGTGTCCAGGCTCTGCAGGAAGGCCGACAGGGCCCGCTCGAGCAGCCGCCGGCCCAGGGTCACCGACTCCGACTGGCGCTGGTGCTTGAGGAAGTGGCGGATGTTGGCGCGGGCCTTGCCCGTGACCACGAAGTTGAGCCAGGCGGGATTGGGGCGGGCGCCCGGGGCGGTGATGACCTCCACCGTCTGCCCGTTGGCCAGCGGCGTGCTCAGCGGCGCCAGCCGCCGGTCGATCTTGGTGGCCACGCAGGTGGCGCCCACGTCGGTGTGCACCGCGTAGGCGAAGTCCACGGCCGTGGCGCCGCGCGGCAACTCCATGATGCGGCCCTTGGGGGTGAAGACGTAGACCTCGTCCGGGAACAGGTCGATCTTCACGTTCTCGAGAAACTCCAGCGAGTTGCCGGCGTTCTGCTGCATCTCCAGCAGGCTCTTCAGCCACTCCCGGGCGCGGATCTGGGCGCGGTTGCCGGCCTCGTCGTCGGACTTGTAGAGCCAGTGGGCGGAGATGCCGTTCTCGGCCATGTGATCCATCTCCTCGGTGCGGATCTGGATCTCGATGGGTACGCCGTAGGGGCCGAACAGCACGGTGTGCAGGGACTGGTAGCCATTGGCCTTGGGAATGGCGATGTAGTCCTTGAAGCGCCCGGGCACGGGCTTGTAGAGGTTGTGCACCGCGCCCAGCACCCGGTAGCAGGTGTCCACCCGGTCGACGATGATGCGGAAGGCGTAGACGTCCATCACCTCGGAGACCGAGAGGTGCTTGGTCTGCATCTTCTTGTAGAGGCTGTAGAGGTGCTTCTCGCGCCCGATCACCAGCCCCTCCAGGCTCTCCTGGTGCAGCCGGCGCTTCAGCGCCCGCTCGATGCGGCTGACGATCTCGCCGCGGTTGCCGCGGGCGCGGCGCACCGCCTCCTTGAGCACCCGGTAGCGCATGGGGTGCAGCGCCGCGAAGCCGAGCTCCTCCAGCTCCACGCGCATGCTGTTCATCCCCAGGCGGTTGGCCACGGGGGCGTAGATCTCGAGGGTCTCGGTGGCGATGCGGCGACGCTTGGCCGGCGACAGGGCGCCGAGGGTGCGCATGTTGTGGAGGCGGTCGGCCAGCTTGACCAGGATCACGCGGATGTCCCGGGTCATGGCCAGCATCATCTTGCGGAAGTTCGCCGCCTGGGCCTCGGCCCGGTTCTCGAACTCGATCTGGGTCAGCTTGCTGACCCCGTCCACCAGCTCGGCCACCTCCTCGCCGAACTGCTCGGCCAGGCGCTCCTTCTGGGTGCCGGTGTCCTCGAGCACGTCGTGGAGGATGGCGGCGAGGATGCTCTCGTGGTCCATGCGCATCTCGGCGAGGATGCGGGCCACGGAGATGGGGTGGTAGATGTAGGGCTCGCCGGTCTGCCGGTACTGGCCCTCGTGGGCCTCGGCGGAGAAGAGATAGGCCTGGTAGACCAGGGCGACCTTGTCGGAATCGAGATAGGACTCCAGCAGGTCGCAGAGATCGCTGATGAGATAGACGGGCCCCCCGGTGGGGGGGCCGAAGACATCGTCGGAAACGCTGTTCACACCGCGCGTGGTCTCCGCTGGGCGCTCAGGCTCCGGTCTCGCCACCGGGCTGGGTCTCTTCCCGCGCCTCTTCCTCGTTCACCATGGACTCCATGGCGTGCTCGCGGGCCGTGACCTCCTCGAAGATCTCGAAGCCCACGTTGCCCGCGGCGATCTCGCGCAGGGCGACCACGGTGGCCTTGTCGTTCTCCCAGTCCACGGTGGGGTCCGCGGCGGTGCTGGTGAGCTGGCGGGCCCGCTTGGTGGCCGCCAGCACCAGCTGGAAGCGGTTGGGAATATTATTCAGGCAATCTTCTACGGTGATGCGGGCCATGGACTCTGCTACTCCTGGGTAAATTCCGGGGGATTGAACAGTTTACTCAATGCAATGTCAGGCCAGCAACTCCGCGAGCTGATCCGCCAGCGCCCCGACCTGCCGCTCACGGCGCAGGCGCCGGGCGCGGAAGATGGCGTGCAGATCCTCCAGCGCCGCCTGGAAGGCGTCGTTGACCACCAGGTAGTCGTACTCGCCGTAGTGGGACAGCTCGCTGACCGACTCCTCCATGCGCCGGGCGATGACCCCGTCGTCGTCCTGGCCGCGACCGCGCAGGCGCTCCTCCAGGGCCGCCCGGGAGGGCGGCAGGATGAACACGCTCACCGCCGCCGGCAGGGCCTCGCGCACCTGCCGCGCCCCCTGCCAGTCGATCTCCAGCAGCACGTCGCGGCCCTCCGCCAGCCGCGCCTCCACCCACTCCCGGCTGGTGCCGTAGTAGTTGCCGAACACCTGCGCATGCTCGAGAAACGCGCCGCGGGCGAGCATCGCCTCGAAGGCGGCCACATCCACGAAGTGGTAGTGCACCCCGTCCTCCTCCCCCGGCCGGCTCCGGCGGGTGGTGTGGGAGACGGAGACCAGGATCTCGGGATCCTGCCCGACCAGCGCCTTCACCAGGCTGGTCTTGCCGGCGCCGGAGGGCGCGGAAACGATGTAGAGGGTGCCATTCTGGGTCATGGAAGCAATCCGAACTCCGGTTGTGGGACGGCCGCACACAGGGTCATGGGCGACGGGCCGGGCCGCCTCCTCACGCACTCACGCACTCACGCACTCACGCACTCACGCACTCACGCACTCACGCACTCACGCACTCACGCATTCACGCACTCACGCATTCACGCACTCACGCATTCACGCGTCACTCAATATTCTGCACCTGCTCGCGCATCTGCTCGATGAGGACCTTGAGCTCCACGGAGCTGCGGGTGGTCTCGGCGTCCTGGCTCTTGGAGCCGAGGGTGTTCGCCTCCCGGTTCAGCTCCTGCATGAGGAAGTCCAGGCGCCGGCCCACCGCCCCGCCCTGCTTGAGCACCCGGCCCACCTCCTTGACGTGGGCGCCGAGCCGGTCCATCTCCTCGGTGACGTCGATCTTCTGGGCCAGCAGGACCATCTCCTGCTCCAGCCGGGCGGGATCGAGCTCGGCGCGCACCTCCTCGAGCCGGGCCAGCAGCCGCTCGCGCTGGGCGGCGAGCACCTCCGGCACCCGGGTCCGGACCCGCTCCACCTCGGCACCCACCGCCGCGAGTCGCTCCTCGATGAATCCGCGCAGCTGGGCACCCTCCCGGGCCCGCGCCTCCAGCAGCTCGGCGATCGCCTCGTCGAGCAGTTCCAGCAGCGCCGCCTTGAGCGTTTCCGGATCGGCCTGCTCGGTGCGGATGACCCCGGGCCAGCGCAGTACGTCCATGGAGCTCACCGGCGCCGGATTGTAGAGCAGGCTGTCCACCTCGCGGCTGGCGTGGACCACCTGGCGGGCGAGCTCCACGTCCAGGCTGACGCCCGCCGCGGCCGCCTCGCCGGTCTGCAGCCGCAGCCCCGCCTCCACCTTGCCGCGCTTGAGCGCCGTGCGCAGCCGCTCGCGCACCACCCCCTCCAGGTCGCGCACCGACTCGGGCATGCGCACCCCGGCCTCCAGGTAGCGATGGTTGACGGAGCGCAGCTCCCAGGCGGCCGTGCCCCACTCCCCCTGGCGCTCACAGCGCGCGAAGGCCGTCATGCTATGGATCATGCGAGAAGCTCCCCAGGAAATGAGGGTCTATGGTAGCGCCCGGGCGGCCATCGCCCAAGAGGCGGAGGGAATTGCGCGTCGCCTGTCGCCGGCCGGCCGTCCCGACGCCACCTCATCCTGCCCCCATAACCGGTATAATCCCCGGTCAACCCATCGACAGGAAAGGAAGAATTCATGCGACCCAGTGGACGCGCGCCGGACGAGCTTCGCCCCATCACCATCACCCGCCACTACACCAAGCATGCCGAGGGCTCGGTGCTGGTGGAGTTCGGCGACACCAAGGTGATCTGCACCGCGAGCGTGGAGGAGCGGGTGCCGCCGTTCCTGCGCAACGCGGGCCGCGGCTGGGTGACCGCCGAGTACAGCATGCTGCCGCGGGCCACCACCTCCCGCGGCGGCCGCGAGGCGGCCCGCGGCCGCCAGGGCGGGCGGACGCTGGAGATCCAGCGCCTCATCGGCCGCTCGCTGCGGGCCTGCGTGGACACCGAGGCCCTGGGCGAGCGCACCGTCACGCTGGACTGCGACGTGATCCAGGCCGACGGCGGCACCCGCACCGCCTCCATCACCGGCGCCTACGTGGCGCTGCGCGACGCGGTGGCCTGGCTGCGCGGGCGCAAGCTCCTGCGCCGGGATCCGCTGCACGGCTACCTCGCCTCGGTGTCGGTGGGCATCTACCAGGGCGTGCCGGTGCTGGATCTCGACTACGCCGAGGACTGCAACGCCGAGACCGACATGAACGTGGTGATGAACGACCAGGGCGCCTTCATCGAGGTGCAGGGTACCGCCGAGGGCCACGCCTTCCGGCGCGAGGAGCTGGATTCCATGCTGGATCTGGCCCGCTCCGGCATCGCGGATCTCATCGAGCACCAGAAGGCGGCCCTGGCGGCGGACTGACCCGGCCCGGCCCGCCCGCCCGCGGCGCCGGTTTGTCCGGTCCCGCGGGCGCCGGTTATCATTGCGCCTCGTCCCGCCAACACCACCCGGGCGCCACGCCCCCAGGAACCATGGAAGCCTACCAGAGAGAATTCCTGCAGTTCGCCATCGACCAGAAGGTGCTGCGCTTCGGCGAGTTCACCCTCAAGTCCGGCCGCAAGAGCCCCTATTTCTTCAATGCCGGCCTGTTCAACAGCGGCGGCGCCCTGGCCCGCCTCGGCCGCTTCTACGCCGCGGCCCTGGAGGCCAGCGGGGTGGCGGTGGACATGCTCTTCGGACCCGCCTACAAGGGCATCCCCCTGGCGGCGGCCTGCGCCATCGCGCTGGCCGATCACCACGGCCGCGACCTGCCCTGGGCCTTCAACCGCAAGGAGGCCAAGGACCACGGCGAGGGCGGCAGCACGGTGGGCGCGCCGCTCGCCGGGCGGGTCCTGATCGTGGACGATGTCATCACCGCCGGCACCGCGGTGCGTGAGTCCATGGCCATCCTCGAGGCCGCCGGCGCCCGTCCGGCCGGGGTGCTCATCGCGCTGGACCGCCAGGAGCGGGGCCAGGGCGCGGAGTCGGCCATCCAGGAGGTGGAGCGCACCTACGGCATCCCGGTGGTGAGCATCGTCCGCCTCGAGCACCTGGTGCGCTTCCTCGAGGAGCAGCCCGGCAACGGGGAGCTGGTGGAGCGGGTCAGCGCCTATCGCGCCGAGTACGGTGCCGCCTGAGCCGCCCCGCGGCGGCGGGAACCGGCACTGATGATCCGGGAGTCTGACCATGTTGCAGCGTAACCTTCCGCCCCTGGTCCTGTTCCTGGCGCTCGCCCTGGCGGCGGCCACGGGGGTCCAGGCCGCGGGGCAGCAGCGCTTCTACCGCTACCAGGACGATCAGGGCGTCACGGTCCTGAACAACACCATTCCGCCCGAGTACGTGAGCCGGGGCTACGAGGTGGTGGACGCCCATGGCCGGGTGGTGGAGACGGTGCCACCGGCCAAGTCGGCGGAGGAGATCGCCGCCGAGACGGCGGCCCGGGAGCGACGCGAGGCGGAGCAGCGGGAGGCCGAGCGCCAGGCCCGGGAACAGGCGCAGAAGGATCAGCGGCTGCTCATCACCTACGTCAGCGAGAGCGACCTCATCGCCATGCGCGACAGCAAGCTGGCCGTGCTGGAGAGCCAGATTCACCTGGCGGAGGAGAAGATCGGGCGGTTGCGGGAACAACTGCAGCAGCAGCAGGCCGCGGCGGCGAACCACGAGCGCGCCGGACGGACGGTGCCCGGGAACCTGCTGGCCGACATCGCCAGCACCCGCCAGCAGATCACCGACAACCGCAACTTCATGGAGGAACGCCGCCGGCAGCGGACCGAGCTGGAGACGCAGTTCGCCGCCGACCTGGAGCGCTACCGCGAGCTCAGGGCGCTCCCGGAGGCACGGCAGCGGGCCCTGAAGCGGGGCGAGGCGCCGACGCTCAAGCGCTGAACACCCCGCGGGCGAGCACCGCCCACTGCTCCGGCCAGCCCTCGGTGGGCGGGCGCTCGAACCCGCTGCGCACGAACTGGCGCAGCCGACCCTCCGCCGCGGCCAGCAGCAGGCCCGCCGCCACCGGAACCGCCACCGGCAGGGCCGCCCCCGAGCGCATCTCCCCCTCCCGCAGGATCTGCTTGAGCTGCGTCTCCACCCGGGCGAAGAACTGCGCCACCCGCTCGCGCAGGCGCGCGGTCTCCCCGGTCAGGGCATCGCCGGTGAGCAGCCGGGTGATGCCCGGGTTGCGGGCGGAGAAGGCCAGCAGCAGGGACAGCACCTTCTCGCAGCGATCCGCCGCCTCCGGCTCCTCGGCGAGAATGATCCCCACCCGGCTGAAGACCGTCTCCTCGATGAAGGCGATGAGGTCCTCGTACATGCGCGCCTTGCTGGGGAAGTGGCGGTAGAGCGCCGCCTCGGAGACGCCCACCTCCGCGGCCAGCGCGGCGGTGGTGATGCGCTCGCCCGGATGGGTCTCCAGCATGTGCGCGAGCGCCTCCAGGATCTGCTGCCGGCGCGGAGAGCTGTTCGGTCTGGCCATGGTTGTCCGTCGGTTGGTATCCACTGCCCGCTGATCTCACCACGAAGGCACGAAGGACACGAAGAAAAGACCAAAGACTGTTTAACCGCAGATTACGCAGATTTTCGCAGATTATCCGTGGGCAGGGGCGGGCCAGTCGAATTCCCCGGACGCCGGCGGGTCCCATGGGCCGCTCGTTCCCGTTCAAAGACGCACCACCGCTGGATGACTGCCTCCGCACGACCACCCTACAGAAAAATCATCAGCGTAATCTGCGTAATCTGCGTAATCTGCGGATAGTTCTCTCTTCGTGTCCTTCGTGCCTTCGTGGTGGGCTCTTCTGCGTTGTAAGCGCCTGCTCTCCGGGCCGGTCAGCGGCCCTGGATCAGGGTGCCGATGCCCTCGTCGGTGAAGACCTCCAGCAGCACGGAGTGCTCCACCCGGCCGTCGATGATGTGGGCCGAGCGCACGCCGGACTGCACCGCCTCCAGCGCGCAGCGGATCTTCGGCAGCATCCCGCCATGGATGGTGCCGTCGGCGATGAGCTCGTTCACCCGGCTGGTGGACAGGCCGGTGAGCACCTTGCCCTCGGCGTCCATCAGCCCCGGGGCGTTGGTCAGCAGGATCAGTTTCTCGGCGCCCAGCACCTCGGCCATCCTGCCGGCCACCAGGTCGGCATTGATGTTGTAGGAGAGCCCGTCCTCACCCACCCCGATGGGCGCGATGACCGGGATGAAGTCCCCGTGCACCAGCATGTCCACCACGCCGGTGTCGATGCTGGCCACCTCGCCCACGTGGCCGATGTCGATGATCTCGGGGGCATTCAGTTCCGGCGCGTTGCGGGTCAGGGTCATCTTCCGGGCCCGGATCAGGTCGCCGTCCTTCCCGGTCAGCCCCACGGCGCGTCCGCCGCAGCGGTTGATCAGGTTGACGATGTCCTTGTTCACCTGGCCGCCCAGCACCATTTCCACCACGTCCATGGTCTCGCGGTCGGTGACCCGCATGCCCTGGACGAACTCGCTCTGCTTGCCGATGCGCTTGAGCAGATCGCCGATCTGGGGACCGCCGCCGTGCACCACCACGGGGTTCATGCCCACCGTCTTCATCAGCACCACGTCGCGGGCGAAACCGGTCTTCAGGCGCTCGTCCACCATCGCGTTGCCGCCGTACTTGATCACCATGGTCCGGCCGATGAAGCGCTGGATGTAGGGCAGCGCCTCGGTGAGGACCTTGGCCACGTTCATGGCCGCTTCAACATTCAATGTCATGGGTCGGGTTCCTGCACTCCTGGGAATCTTCCAGCCGGATTTTTCACGCCAAGACGCCGAGGCTCAAAATGTTCAAGACCATTTGCCTGGAGCATCAGGCATCGTCTCGCACGCGGGCCGCTGCAGTATAAGATCGTTAATCCTCTGTTTTCCTGGCGTTCTTCGCGTCTTGGCGAGAGATTCATGAAATCCCGGGGCTGGCAGCCTGCCGGACTTGATGCTGCTAGAACGGCAGCTCCAGGTCGGGCTTGACCGCCAGCAGCCGCTGGCGGAACAGCTCCTGGATGCGCGCCAGGGCCAGTTCGTTGTCGGCCTCGAAGCGCAGCACCAGGCTGGGCATGGTATTGGAGGGGCGCACCAGGCCCCAGCCATCCTCGAAGTCCACCCGCACCCCGTCGATGGTGTTCACCTCCCCGCCCTCGAAGCGCGCCTGCTCCACCAGCCGCTGCATGAAGGCGAACTTCTCCCCGTCGGCGATGGGGGCGTTGAGCTCCGGCGTGCTCAGCGCATCGGGCAGCTCGCCGAAGATCACGGCGGTCGGCCGCGGATCGAGGCTCAGTATCTCCAGCAGCCGGCCGGCGGCGTAAATCGCGTCGTCGAAGCCGTACCAGCGCTCGCGGAAGAAGATGTGGCCGCTCATCTCCCCGGCCAGCAGCGCACCGGTCTCCTGCATGCGGGCCTTGATGAGGGAGTGGCCGGTCTTGTACATCACCGGGCGCCCGCTGTGCTCGGCGATGACCCGGCCGAGATGGCGCGTGCACTTGACGTCGTAGACGATGTCCGCCCCCGGATTGCGGCTCAGCACATCGGCGGCGAAAAGCATCATCTGCCGGTCGGGCCAGATGATGGTCCCGTCCGAGTCGACCACCCCCAGCCGGTCGCCGTCGCCGTCGAAAGCGAGCCCCAGGTCGGCCCCGTTCAGCGTCACCGCGTCGATGAGGTCCTGCAGGTTGCGCGGCTGGCCCGGATCCGGATGGTGGTTGGGAAAGCGGCCATCCACCTCGCAGAACAGCTCGATGACCTCGCAGCCCAGCGCCCGGATCAGCCGCGGGGCCACCGTCGCGGCGGCACCGTTGCCGCAGTCCACCACCACCTTCAGGGAGCGCGCCAGGCCGATGTCCTCCTCGATGGCCCGCCCGTAGTCGGAGAGGATGTCCCGCTCCTCGAAGGCACCCTCCCCGTCGACGAACTCGCCCTGCGCCACCCGCCGGCGCAGGTCCTGGATCGCCTCGCCGCTCAGGGTCTCGCCGGCCAGCACGATCTTCATGCCGTTGTACTCGGGCGGATTGTGGCTGCCGGTCACCATGACCCCGGAGCTGTAGCCCACGGTATGGGTGGCGAAGTAGAGCGCGGGCGTGGGCACCACGCCCACATCGATGACGTTCAGCCCCGTCTGCTGCAGCCCGTGTCTCAGCGCCGCCGCCAGGTCGGGGCCCGAGAGGCGCCCGTCGCGGCCCACGACGACGCCCTCCTCGCCCTGTTCCAGCGCGGCGGTGCCGATGGCCCGGCCGATGCGCTCGGCCCCCTCGACCGTCAGGCTCTCACCGACTACGCCACGGATGTCATAGGCCCGGAAAATGGCCGGGTCCATCCCGGCGGCCCCGACCGCCACCGCGCCGGCAGGTTCGGGCTCGACGTCGGCGGTGACCGGCTCGACCGCTGGGGGAGATGGCGCAGGCGCCTCCGGCGCCTGTGCCCGTGGCGGCGGAGCGGCACGGCGCTGGGTCAGCAGGCGGGTGAAGCCGGGACCCCAGGTCTCAGCCACTTCCCGGCTCCGGGCCAGCCGGAACGCCGGCACCGCCACTTCGCTCTCGCCGCCCACGTAGCGCTCCGCCCAGCGCATCAGCGTATCCAGATCGGCATTGAGCGCCGAGCCGAGTCGCCGCACGGTGTTGAGAACCACCAGCAACAGGACCAACGCCATTCCGCCCACCACCAGCCACAGCAGCAGCCGCGGCGGCAGGCCGAGATCGATCCCTGCCGCGGCCGGCGGCCAGTACTGGACCTGCCAGCCGCGCGCCCCCAGGTCGAGGGCGTAGGCCGGGCGCCCCTGGGGTTCCCCGGCCTCCCCGTGCCGCGCCAGGATCACCTCCTGGCTGCCCACCCGCTGGACCAGCCGGACGACGCCACCGGCCTTCGGCGCCCCGTCCAGGGCCTGCTGCAGGACCGCCATGTCGAGGGTGGCGAGCAGCACGCCGGAACCGGCGGGCAGGGGGGCGGCGAGATTGAGCTGCATCCCCCCGTCGCCGTGGTGGGCCTCGATGAGCGCGGTGCCCCGATCAGCGGCCTGGCGCGCCAGCGCCAGCGCGGCGAAGCCCAGGCTCCCGCCCGGCGCCGCTTCCGGATCGTCCAGCCCCGGCGGCAGCAGCCGCACGCGCCGGGCGCCGGGGAACCGCGCCGCCAGCGACTGCTCCCGGGCGGCGAGGGCCGCCCGGTCACCGGCGGCGACGAGCGCCGGCAGGCCGGGTTCGCCCGCCGCCAGGCGCAGCAGCTCCAGCCGGCTGTCGACCACCCCGTTCACCCGGTCGGCGAAGGTGTCGGCCACGACGGCATCGCGGGCGTCGACCTCCGCGGTCTCCTGCGGGGCCAGCAGGCGGTCGAGCACGAAGGCGGTCCCGGCCAGCACCGCGAGCAGGATGAACGCCGGGGGCAGCAGCAAGGCCCCAATCCGTCCGCCATCCCGGCTCCGTTGCGCCCCGGACCGCTCAGCCGTTTTCCGCGCCAATTTCACCCCTCCGCGCCATCCTGAATCCGGCTCAGTGCCGGCCGGAACTGCCGAAACCGCCACCGCCGCGCTCGCTGGACTCGAACTCGCCCACCACCCGGAACCGGGCCTGCACCACGGGAACGAAGACCATCTGCGCGATGCGCTCGCCGGGCTGGATGGTGAAGGTGTCCTCCCCCCGGTTCCAGCAGGAGACCATCACCTCGCCCTGGTAGTCCGAATCGATGAGACCCACCAGGTTGCCGAGCACGATTCCGTGCTTGTGGCCCAGCCCGGAGCGGGGCAGCAGCACCGCCGCCAGCCCCTTGTCGCCGATATGGATGGCGATGCCCGTGCCGATGAGGCGGGTCTCGCCGGGGTGGAGGGTGAGCGGCATATCCAGGCAGGCCCGGAGATCCACGCCGGCGGCGCCGTCCGTGGCGTGCTCCGGCAACGGAAACGCCTCGCCCACCCGCGGGTCCAGCACCTTCAGTTCAATCTCGCGCATGCAGTCTCTCGCAGATGATGTCCATGAGCGCCCGGGCCAGCTCGCGCTTGCTGCCGGAACCGAGTGCCCGCTCTCCCCCCGGCCAGAGCACCGTCAGGGTGTTGTCGTCACGATCGAAGCCCTGCCCCTCGCCCACGGCGTTGGCGGCGACGAGGTCCAGCCCCTTGGCCTCCAGCTTGCCGCGGGCATAGCCGATCACATCGTGGGTCTCGGCGGCGAAACCCACGCAAAAGGGCCGCTCCGGCAAGGCCGCCACCGTGGCCAGGATGTCCGGGTTGCGCTCCAGTACCAGCTCCATCCGCTCACTGTCCTTCTTGATCTTCCGATCGGCGGATACGGCCGGGCGGTAGTCGGCCACCGCGGCGGTGGCGATGAAGAGATCGGCGCCGGCCACCTCGGCGAGCACCGCATCCAGCATCTCCGCGGCGCTGGTCACCTCCACCCGCCGCACGCCCGGCGGCGGTGCAAGCGCAACGGGGCCGCTCACCAGCACCACCTCGGCGCCGGCCGCCGCCGCCGCGGCGGCCACCGCGTAGCCCATCTTCCCGGAGCTGCGGTTGCTCAGGTAGCGGACCGGGTCCAGGGCTTCGCGGGTGGGCCCCGCGGTCACCACCGCCCGGCGCCCGGCAAGAGGCCGCGGCCCCCAGAGCTCCGCCAGCCCCCGGACCAGCTCCCGGGGCTCGAGCATCCGCCCGGGACCGGTCTCGCCGCAGGCCTGCCCCCCCGCGGCCGGCCCCAGCAGCCGCACGCCGCGCCGGGCCAGGCATACCGCGTTGTCCCGGGTGGCCTCCGCGGCCCACATCTGCCGGTTCATGGCCGGCGCCAGCACGATGGGCGCGGCGGTGGCGAGACAGAGGGTGGCGAGCAGGTCGTCGGCCAGCCCGTGGGCCAGCCGGGCCATGAAGTCTGCGCTGGCCGGCGCCACCAGCACCGCGTCGGCCCAGCGGGCCAGCTCGATGTGGCCCATGGCCGCCTCGGCCTCGGTATCGAGCAGGGTGGTGTGCACCCGGTGGCCGGAGAGCGCCTGGAAGGTGAGCGGGGTGACGAAGGCCTGGGCCGCCGCCGTCATCGCCACCCGCACCTCGGCCCCGGCGTCGCGCAGCCGCCGCACCAGCTCGGCGCTCTTGTAGGCGGCGATGCCCCCGGTGACACCGAGCAGGATGCGCTTGTGGGCAAGTTCGGACATGGGCAACGGCGGCGGATCCCGGCAGTGGTGGGGAGTCCCCGAAAAGATACAGCATCCAATGTACCGTTTCACTCCTGACGGGAGGACCAGCGCCACACCCCGCCCTCAGGATTGGCACGAGGCAAGAACGGCTTACCGCAGATTGACGTTGATTGGCGTTGATTTTCTGCCCGCAACCCATTGGGAGCCATCGCGCTACCCGGGCCATTGCAGTTGGTGCCGCGCCGGCTACGACTTTTCCGGCAGCGGAAGCGGCCGGCATCTGGCAGGGACTACCCGCTTCCCCCCATGAAATCCACGTCAATCAACGCCAATCTGCAGTTAAACTGTTTTTTCCTGTCGATGCCCACGCATCGCGCGATGGATGCCTTATATTCAGCCACGGCGGCAGGAGGCCGCCTTGACCCAGGGAGGGGACACCATGGCCATTACCGACTGGCCTGCGGCCGAACGGCCGCGGGAGCGGCTGCTGGGGCTCGGAGCGGGCGCCCTGTCCGACGCCGAGCTGCTGGCGATCTTTCTGCGCACCGGGGTGGCGGGCAAGACCGCGGTGGACCTGGCGCGGGACCTGCTGGCGGAGTTCGGCGGGCTGCGCCCCCTGCTCACCGCCGATGCCCGCAGCTTCTGCCGGGCCCGGGGACTGGGCCCGGCCAAGTACGCCCAGCTGCAGGCGGTGCTGGAGATGGGGCGGCGGCACCTGCACGAGACCCTGGCCCGGGGCGAGCCGCTGACCAGCCCGGCGACGACCCGCCGCTACCTGGCGGCGCGCCTGCGCGACCATCCCCACGAGGTCTTCGCCTGCCTGTTCCTGGACAACCGCCACCGCCTCATCGCCTACGAGGAGCTGTTCCGCGGCACCATCGACGGGGCCAGCGTGCACCCCCGCGAGGTGGTCCGCCGCTCCCTGGCCCTGAACGCCGCGGCCCTGATCCTGGCCCACAACCACCCCTCGGGCGTGGCCGAGCCCAGCACCGCCGACGCCGGCATCACCCGCCGGCTGCGCGACGCGCTGGCGCTGGTGGACGTGCGGGTGCTCGACCATGTCATCGTCGGCGACGGCGAGTGCGTCTCCCTGGCCGAGCGGGGCCTGGTGTGACCTCGACACTGGCAACGGAAGGCGCAGCAACCGCAGATTGACGTTGATTGACGCTGATTTTTCCCTGTACTGCATAGCGCCTGCCGGTCCCCGGGAGTCGGGGGAATCCTTTCGTGGCCCGGGGCGACCCACCCGTGCTCGCGTCCCCGCCATGGCCACGGGGGCGGCGCGCCGGTAAAATCAACGAAAATCAGCGTCAATCTGCGGTCTAATGATATTTTTCAGGGGCCGCACCCCCACAGCGAAAATCGCCGACAGTCTTGCATCGGAACGTCCGGGTCTGGTATAAAGCCCAGCTCGCCGTACCGGTATGCTGCCGGGAAAGAATCATGGAGGCTGTAGCGATGTCCAGAGTTTGTCAGGTCACCGGCAAGCGCCCGGTGGCAGGGAACAACGTTTCCCACGCCCACAACAAGACCCGTCGCCGTTTTCTGCCCAACCTGCACGATCGCCGGTTCTGGGTCGAGAGCGAGAAGCGCTGGGTGAGCCTGCGCGTCTCCGGCAAGGGCCTGCGCATCATCGACAAGAAGGGCATCGACGCGGTCCTCACCGACCTGCGCGCCCGCGGTGAGAAGGTCTAAGGGAGGCTAACCGCCATGGCAAAATCCGCTCGCGACAAGATCAAGCTGGTGTCCAGCGCCGAGACCGGTCACTTCTACACGACCACCAAGAACAAGAAGACCACGCCCAACAAGCTGGAAATGAAGAAGTACGATCCGGTGGTGCGCAAGCACGTGCTCTACAAGGAAGCGAAGATCAAGTAATCCGCTTCCGCGCACTACGGCCTCCACGAAAAAGCCCGGCCTGAGCCGGGCTTTTTCGTGGGCCGGGGAAACCCGCCGACTCCCGGCGGGTCAGGCCGACCCCAGGGAGTAGCCGCGCAGCCGGGCGGCGAACCGCTGCAGCGCCTGGATGCCGGTCGCCTCGGCCTGGGCGCACCACTCCTGGAGCGCCTCCAGGCGCTCCTTCTGGGAGGCGGCCGAGCGGTTCCACACCGCCTGCAGCCGTTCGCGGAACTGGTACACCACCTTCAGCTCGCCGCTGCGCTCGAGCACCGCCTGCAGGCGCCGGCGTGCCTCCTCGCTCACCAGGGATTCGTCCCGCACCAGAGCCGCGCGGGCCTGGCGCAGCCGGCCGCGCACGGAGGCGTCCGCCCGGGCCATCTCCTCGCGCAGCACCGGCAGGGCCACCTCGCGCCCGTACCGGGCCAGCACCTGGAAGCGGTTGCTCAGCACCGCGCCCAGGGTGTCCACGTCCGGCAGCATCTTCCCCGGCCGGAACACCGTCTGCGGGGAGACGTTCCTGACCCGGGCCAGCCCCAGGGCCTGGAACAGGCGGATGTACATCCAGCCGATGTCGAACTCCCACCAGTGGTAGGAGAGGCGGGCCGAGCCGCCGTGGGCGTGGTGGTTGTTGTGCAGTTCCTCGCCGCCGATGAGGATGCCCCAGGGCACCAGGTTGGTGGAGGCGTCCGGGCACTCGAAGTTGCGGTAGCCCCACCAGTGCCCCAGGCCGTTGATGACCCCGGCGGCGAACAGCGGAATCCAGATCATCTGTACCGCCCAGACGGTGATGCCCGCCGCTCCGAACAGCAGCAGATCGAGGCCAAGCATGAGCACGATGCCCAGCCCGCTGTGGCGGCCGTAGAGGTTGCGCTCGATCCAGTCGTCGGGGGTGCCGCGGCCGAACTGCTCCAGCATCGCCTCGTCGCGGGTGGCCTCGCGGTAGACCTCCGCCCCCGTCCACAGCACCTTGCGGATGCCCAGCACCTGCGGGCTGTGGGGGTCGGACTCGGTTTCGCAGGCGGCATGGTGCTTGCGGTGCACCGCCACCCATTCGCGGGTCACCATGCCGCTGGTCAGCCACAGCCAGAAACGGAAGAAGTGGCTCACGACCGGGTGCAGGGTCAGGGCCCGGTGGGCCTGGTGACGGTGCAGGAAGACGGTCACGGCGACGATGGTCACGTGGGTCAGCAGCAGGGTGGCGGCGATGAGGCCGCCGAGGGACAGGTCGAGCAGTCCGTTCAGTATCATGGGTGTCTGGTTCCGAGGGGAGACTGCCGGGCGCGGCGGCAATAACTTACAAACGCCATAGGGTATAGAGCCCGATGGTAGCCGAGGGGAGCCACCAGGTCCAGCTTTATCGGCCCACGCACCCCGGGGCAGGCGACCGGTCCGCCGCTGGGCAACCGTTTATCAATCAGCGGGTTGGAAATCGACCGACCCACGACCCAGGGCCGTGACCACCCCAGAACCGCCGGGAGTCGTACACCCGGCCCTTGAGTGCGCAGTCACCGAGGGGGAATAATACGCGGCCATGGACGATACCCTGATCCGCGTCGAACACCTCTCCCGCCACTTCGGCGCGCTCCGGGCCGTTGACGGCGTGAGCTTCGAGGTGCGCCGGGGGGAGGTGCTGGGCTTTCTCGGGCCCAACGGCGCCGGCAAGTCCACCACCATGCAGATGCTCACCGGCAACCTGGCCCCCACTACGGGCCGCATCACCCTCAACGGCATCGACCTGCTGGAGTGCCCCCGGGCCGCCAAGGCCTGCGTGGGCTACCTGCCCGAGCAGCCCCCGCTCTACCGGGAGCTGACGGTGGACGAGTACCTGGCCCTGTGCGCCCGGATCAACCGCATCCCCCGGCGGGAGGCGCGGGCCGCCGTCGGGCGGGCGAAGTCCCGCTGCGGCCTGGAGTCGGCGGGCGGGCGCCTCATCGGCAACCTCTCCAAGGGCTACCAGCAGCGGGTCGGCATCGCCCAGGCCATCATCCACACCCCGCCGGTGGTCATCCTGGACGAGCCCACCGTGGGCCTCGATCCCATCCAGATCCGAGAGATCCGCGCCCTCATCGCCGAACTGGGCCGGGAACACAGCGTGATCCTCTCCACCCATATCCTGCCCGAGGTACAGACCGTGTGCAGCCGGGTACTGATCATCGACCGCGGCCGGCTGGTCCTGAGCGAGAGCCTGGAGGACCTGAACCGCGGACTGGGCGAGACGGGCCTGCGGGTGGCCTTCGAGCAGCCCCCCGCGGATCCGGCCGCCATCGCGGCGCTGCCCGGCGTCACCACGATCCAGGACCTGGGCGACGGCCGCCTGCGGGTCTGCCACGGCCCCGACGCGGAACCGGCCGCCGCGCTGGCGCGGCTGGCGGTGGAACGGGGCTGGGGCCTCACCGAGCTGAGCCCGGAGCGACGCACCCTGGAGCAGGTGTTCGTGGAACTGGTCCACCAGGACGGCGGCCGCACGGAGAACGCGGCATGATGGTCTTCACCCTGGCGGCCCACGAATTGCGCCGGCTGTTCCTGTCGCCGCTGGCCTGGGCGGTGCTGGCGGTGGTCCAGTTCATCCTGGCGTGGATGTTCCTGGCCCAGATCGAGCTGTTCATGCAGTGGCAGCCGCGGCTGCAGCAGCTGGACAGCCCGCGCGGGCTCACCGACATCGTCGCCGTCCCGCTGCTGGGCAACACCGCCATCGTGCTGCTGCTGGTGGTCCCCCTGCTCACCATGCGCCTCATCAGCGACGAGCGGCGCGGCCGGACCCTCAGCCTGCTGATCTCCGCACCGCTGACCATGACCGAGATCGTTCTCGGCAAGTACCTGGGGCTGCTGGCGTTTCTCGGCATCATGCTGGCCCTCATCGCCGCCATGCCGCTGTCGCTGCTGCTGGGCGGCGGCCTGGACTTCGGCCTGCTCGCGGCGGGCCTGCTGGGGCTGGCGCTGCTGCTGGCGAGCTTCGCCGCGCTGGGGCTGTTCATGTCGGCGCTGACATCCCAACCCACCGTCGCCGCGGTCAGCACCTTCGGGGCCCTGCTGCTGCTCTGGATCCTGGACTGGGCCGGCGGCCTGGCGGAGAGCGGCGAGAGCGCCGTGCTGCGCGGGCTGTCGCTGCTGCGTCACTACGAATCCCTGCTCACCGGCGCGGTGGACAGCCGCGACCTGGCCTACTTCGCCCTGTTCATCCTCGCCTTCCTGGTGCTCAGCATCCGCCGGCTGGATTCCGATCGCTTGCAGAACTGAGAAACCGATGGATATCACCCCCCGCTCCCGCCGGCAGCTCCGGCTCCAGAACCTGGCCTTCCTGGTCCTGTTCCTGGCCCTCATCGGGCTGCTGGGCTGGCTCGCCCAGCGCCACTACATGGTGGCGGACTGGACCGCGGCGGGGCGCAACACCCTCAGCCAGGCCAGCAGCGAGCTCATCGCCAGCCTGGAGGGGCCGGTGGAGGTGACCGCCTACGCCCGCGAGAACGAGGCGCTGCGCCGCCATATCCGCGAGCTGGTGGGACGCTACCAGCGCATCAAGCCGGACTTCACTCTCGACTTCATCAACCCCGACACCGTGCCGGAGCAGGTGCGGGAGCTGGACATCAGCGCCGAGGGCAGCCTGGTGCTTCGCTACCAGGGACGACAGGAGGTCCTGGCGAACCCCGCCGAGCAGGCGATTACCAATGCCCTCTACCGCATGGCGAGGCGCGGGGATCGCTGGCTGGTGTTCCTCGCCGGGCACGGCGAACGCGACCCCGCGGGCGAGGCCAACCACGATTTCGGCGACTGGACCCGGCGCCTGGCGCAGACCGGCCTCAAGGCCCAGCAGGTGAACCTGGCCGCCGCCGGCGCCATTCCCGACAATACCGCCGTGCTGGTGATCGCCGGCCCCACCACCGCGCTCCTCCCGGGCGAGGCCGACTTGATCCGCGGCTACCTGGATCGGGGCGGCAACCTCCTGTGGCTGGAGGATCCCGGCCCGCCGCACGGGCTGGAAAGCCTCGCCGAGCAGCTTGGCGTGCGCTTCCTGCCCGGACGCATCGTGGACGCCACCACCCAGCTGTTCGGCATCGCCGATCCCGCCTTCGCCCTGGTGACCGGCTATCCGCCCCACCCCGTCACCGCCGGCCTCCAGGCCACCAGCCTGTTTCCCCAGGCCGCGGCGCTGGAGGTGGAGCCGGGCGGCCCATGGCAGTCAACGCCGGTACTGGAGACCCAGGCCCGCAGCTGGACCGAGCTGGGCGGACTGGAAGGCGATGTGCGCTACGACGAGGGCACCGACGAGCGCCCCGGCCCGCTGCTCCTGGGCGTGGCGCTCACCCGGCCGCTGGACGCCGCGCCCGGCGCGGCCGGCGGGGAGCAGCGGGTGCTGGTCATCGGCGACGGCGACTTCCTCTCCAACACCTACCTGGGCAACGGCGCCAACCTGGACCTGGGCCTGGCCGCGATGAACTGGCTCGCCGGCGACGATCGTCTGGTCGCCATCCCCACCCGCATCGCGCCGGATCTCAGCCTGGAGCTCTCCACCTCCGCCTCCATCGGCATCGTGGTGGTCTTCCTGCTGCTCCTGCCCCTCGGGCTGCTCACCGCCGGGCTGACCCTGTGGTGGCGCCGGCGCCGGCGCTGAGCGTCCCCGATGGGATCCGCCGCCATGCGCTCACGCCTGCTCCTGAACCTGTTTCTGCTCCTGCTGGTGGGCGCCCTGGGGCTGCTGGCCGTGCAGGAGAGCGGCCGCGACAGCGGACCGGAGGAAGCGCCGGCAGTGGGTTGCGACCCCGCCGGCGTGACCCGGATCCGGGTGGAGCGCGACGGCGCGGAGCCCGTCGTCCTGGCGAAGGGCGCGGACGGCTGGCGCCTGGAGGCGCCCTTCGCCGCCCGCGCCAGCGCCTACCGGGTCAGCGGCATTCTCTCCCTGTGCCAAACGCCCAGCACCGCCCGGCTGGACGCCGACACGCTGGACCTGAAGCCGATGGGACTCGCCCCGCCCCGGGTGCGCGTGGCGCTGGACGGGACCTGGGTCGCCCTCGGCGACACCGAGCCCCTGGACATGCGCCGCTACCTGCGGCTGGGGGATACGGTCCACCTGGTCCGGGAGGATGCCTACCGCCACCTGGCTGCCGGCGCTGCGGGGCTGGTGGACCCCGCCCCCCTGCCCCCCGGCGCGCGGCTGACGGCGCTGACGCTGCCGTCACTCGTCCTGTCGCGGACCGACAGTGGCGCCTGGAGAGTGGAAAATGGCGCCGGCCCCGTCTCCCAGGACACCATCCAGGCCCTGCTGGAGCGCTGGCTCGGCCTGAGCGCCCTGCGCGTGAGCCGGTCGCAAGCCCTCCCCGCCGGGGAGCGGATCGCCCTGCGCCTGGAGGGCGAGCCGGCGGCGCTGGCATTCGTCCTCGAGCGGGAGGAAAGGGAGGTCCGCCTCACCAATGCCGGCACGCTCCTCACCTATCACCTGCCGGCCCGGATGGCGGAGGAGCTGCTGCGACTACCCGGGACGGCGGAGTGAGATTGATACCGTGTTCCGTGTTCCGTGTTCCGTGTTCCGTGTTCCGTGTTCCGTGTTCCGTGTTCCGTGTTCCGTGTTCCGTGTTCCGTGTTCCGTGTTCCGT